>JBEPVU010000101.1:0-7260 GCA_041690855.1 Gammaproteobacteria bacterium
GGCTACTCTTTCCCAATCCCTCAGGCTGGCGGCTTCTGTGCCAGCGGTTAACTTAATCTCCTGTAAATATTTTTTATAATTTTCATCAATTTGATTCAAAAGCCCCGGATCATAAAGCTGTGAGCTATTGTCTGTTTCGCTCATCTTATAAACAGGACGTTTTTCAATAGTGTTCAGCTTAGCTTGCAATTGCGCCAAGTCAGTGTAATAAGAAGATACGTCTATCGAAGATTTTGACTGTATTAAACAATTAATAATACCTTCCAGATTATTGATATTAAGCTTAAGCGTCCGCTGGTCGCTGGTATCGCCTACCTTAAACTGAACAGAACCGCCTCGTTCAACATCAAAGATATTATATTGGCTGGCTTTATTTGATTCTTTAAAGTATTCGATAGCCTCGCTATACTTCTGTTGGTTTTTATAAGAATAGCCTAATAAATTACAAAGATAAGCATAATTGCTATTATTGTATCGGACCTGTTTGACTACGCTGAGAGCCAGCGTCAATTCTTCAGTAGTCAGGGAAGTCAGGCTAGCGTTTTTGCTAAAAGCTATATTTAACTCTGCAATAGCTAAATCATAAAAATAATCTGTCAAGCCAGCTTTTATATTTCCTGGTTCTTGCGCTAACTCCAATAACTTTGTCACTTTATCGACAGTAGTGTCCGTATCCAGCCATGCAATATTACAGTGATCATTACGCGCTTTTAACTCCTTTTTTATGTCATCTCTTTCTGTTTGATCGGCGCCTGCAAGTAAATCCACCATAGCTAACTGATGCTCTAAAGTAAGCTGAGGCGTTAAATAAAACGCTAACACTTTTTCACCTTTATACTTATTCGAAGCCATAGCATCGATATTTGCATAATTTTGTCCACCAATCACATACGAGCCAAATTGTTGCTGTGCGATATAGTGCGTCATATTCCATCGGGATAGTTGCAAAGCCTGATCGCCTTCAAAATAAAAATTCAGCGATATTAGCGATTCTTTCTCCATTTTATTAAGAATAAAACGCGTAAATCCGGCGCCGATTTTCATCTGAGGCTGCATTGCTATGATCTTATCGTTTTTAAACCTATCGCTTATCTTCTGTAATACATTAACAACCACCATTTGCAATTCTATTTTGGTTGGTTTTTTTTCTTCGCCAAGCTCTGTAAGCAAAACAGTGGGGTTTTCATAAAGAAAAATTAAAGCCTTCGTCTCCGGCAAAAGTTCTGTTGTTATTAAATGAGAGTTTTTTATTACTGCTAACGCCTGTTCTAATACTGGCTGGCGTTTTTCAGGCGCAATAGTCGCAATATCCATTTCCAACCATTGAATACAATTTTTAATAATAATTTCAGTCAGCATATTCTTCTCCTCAACAGATTAAATTATAGCCATTATACCTTATTTTTAATCGCTGGTTTTTACTCAAAAACCTTTGTCTTTTGCCGTTTCTGCGGTAGTATTCGAATAACTTCCGCTTAGTAAAGTTATGCTTAAATGAAACGTTATTGGTTTAGTACGCTAGTCTGTCTGACTTTATGTTTTACTGCTGTAAAGTTGTTCGCAGATACGCACAACACAACAGATAACACACTTAATATTCCTGACCGTCTAGGCTGGGTTACGCTGCCTGCCAGCCAGAATATTTGCTGTGGTTATTATGCCGACCCACTGGCGAATTTTGGCGATAAACCTTTACCTCCGTTAATGAACACACCCGTTACGATTAATGCAAATACGGGGACGTTTCATCAGGCAGGTACTTCTCTATTAATCGGCAATGTCACGCTGGCGCAGCCTGGCCGGTTAGTCAGTGCTGATCGTATTGCGATTCATCGTAACCCCGAAAATGCGCAGCCCGTTACAGCCGATTTATATGGCAATGTTACGTTAAGAGAACCTGGCAAATTAGTGACTGGCGATGCCGCCCATCTGGAATTACATTCTAAAGTCGCGCATTTTATGCATGCCCTTTACCGTATGGCTTTAAATGCGCCGACTACGCTTATCGATAATACGGCAACCACGCCGACCCTGACCGCCTGGGGCAAAGCCAACGCCGTTCATCAAGACCAGCAAGGTATTATTAAATTAATACGCGCTTCTTATAGCACCTGTGCGCCTACGACAGACACCTGGCAGGTCAACGCAAAAAATATTATTTTAAACCGTGATACTGGCCGTGGTTACGCCTATAACGCCTGGCTGAATGTTAAAAATATACCCATTTTTTATACGCCTTATTTTAATTTTCCCATTGATAAGCGCCGGCAATCCGGTTTTCTATTTCCAACCCTGGGCAGCTCCAGTACGTCAGGCTTTAATTTCACTACGCCTTATTACTGGAACATCGCACCTAATTACGACGATTTAATTACACCGCATTTTTATACCAAACGCGGCGTGCAGCTTAATAACACATTTCGCTACTTGACTAACGATAGTTATGGCAATGTGGCGTTTGGCTATTTGCCGCACGATAGTGCCTTCAGTCGTTTTCAAGATACAGCCGCTAATAAATATATTGGCAATCCAGCATTAGGACGCTTAATAAATAGCAGCGATAATCGCAGCTCTTTTTTGTGGCAAGATAATACTGTTTATAATAATCATTGGAGTAGCAATATTAATTACAACTCCGTCAGTGATGATTATTATCTGCAGGATTTCGGCAATATTATCACCACGGCTAATAATCAATTACCTGAAAAGGCCAGCGTGAATTATGCCGGTGAAAACTGGAATTTTAATGGTTTACTGCAGGGTTATCAGACTTTACATCCGGTTAATCAATCCGTCGTCAGCAATCCTTATAATACCTTGCCACAATTAAACTGGAATGGCAGCTATCCCTCGGGGCCATTAGGATTGCAATATCAGCTTAATAATCAATTTACTTATTTTGATCGCTCACAAAATCCTGGCGAAACTACACCCGTCATTAGTGCGGCACGCATTAATATACAACCAGGCGTCAGTTTACCCATTACCGATTTATCAGGTTTTATTACCCCTGCCTTACAGCTCGCGCTCACACACTATAATATTGGATCACAAACGCCCGGTTTCCAGAATGATATTCAGCGGACGATCCCTATTTTTGATATTGACAGCGGCCTCTATTTTGATCGCCACACGCAATTTTGGGGCAGCGATTATGAACAAACCCTGGAACCTCAATTGTTTTATCTCTATGTTCCTTACCGCAATCAAAATAATCTGCCTTTATTTGACACAGGGCTGGTGCCTTTTTCTTATGACAGTTTATTTATGACTAATCGATTTAGTGGCCTGGATCGGATAGGGGATGCTAATCAACTCACCTACGCTATTACCACCCGTTTTTTAGACGATGATACCGGCGCCGAAAAATTTATGGCCAGCGTGGGTGAGATTTATTATTTCCACAATCGTAACGTTAATTTATGTACGCCCGGCAACACGCCCAGCGCAACCTCTTCTTTCACTAGCTGTAACAGCAATTCTCCTATTGCCATTGGCGCTACTTCCTCTACCGAAAAATTTTCTCCTATCGCAGGCCAGCTCGCGTATCATTTCAATCCTGCCTGGTCAGCCACAGCCAACACTGCCTGGGACCCACGTACGGATGAAACGGTTAATAGTAATGTGGGCATACAATATAAACCGGGCTTTAACCGTGTGCTTAACCTTAATTACAATTTTATTCGCTATGGTGATACCTTCAGCGCCGCACCGAATCAACCCGCTGTTCCACCACAAAGTCATCAAAACGATTTAAATCAAACCAGCTTTTCGTTTGCCTGGCCAATACGTGAGCATTGGGATGCGGTAGGCGGTTATACTTACAATGTCAGCCATGAATATTCGCAAACTTATTTTTATGGTGTAGAGTACAATAGCTGCTGTTGGGCAATACGTTTAGTTTCCGGACGTTCCTTTGTAGGCTTAAATCAAAATAATAACCCTATATTCAATAATGGTTTTTATCTACAATGGCAATTTAAAGGATTGGCTACCGTAGGCACGGAAGATCCTTCTACGCTTTTAATGGGAAATATCCCGGGTTATCAAGATACTTTTCAACCTCTTCAAGGGTCATCGATATGAGAACACTCTATAAAAAAATAATAGCCGTCTGTATTTTCACTTTCATTACTACCGCTGTTTGCGCACAAACGCTCGATAAAATCGCCGCGGTTGTGAATGATAATGTCATTACTGAAAACCAACTCAACCAGCAGATTCATTTATACAGTCAGCAAATGCAGCTTGCGCAAACCCCGCTGCCAGCCAACCTGCGCAGCAACGTGTTGCAGCAGATGATTGATACGCAATTACAAATCGAGCTCGCTAAAAAGACGGGGATTAGTGTCGATGATGCCAGCGTTACTCAGGCAATTACACGAATTGCGGCGCAAAATGGTTTAACCCTGGCGCAACTACAAGCAAAAATAGCGCAACAAGGCATGAATTATAATAATTACCGTGCTGAAATAAAAAAACAAATGCTGATTAGTGATCTGCAACAACGCGAAGTCGCGCCACGCGTTATTATTACTGAGCAAGCTGTTACTGATTTTCTACGTCAGCATGGCAATAAATTAACGGCTGTGCAAACCAATCCCAATGCAACGGCGCAACCTGTTCTCTACCATGTGCGTGATATTTTAATTCCTGTGCCCGCTTCAGCCACACCACAACAAGCAGCAGACGCTTTAAAACAGGCTAATAGCCTACTGGCGAAAATAAAAACCGGCGTTAATGTAGATGTACAGGCAAGTGATTTAGGCTGGCGTACTTTAAAAGACTTGCCCGATATTTTTGCGCCTATCGTAAAAAATATGCAGCCTGGCACACTTTCTCAGCCTATAAAAGCAGAAAATGGTTATCATATTGTACAATTATTAAGTGTGCGCGGCGCAGCCGTTAATAATAATAGCGCTGTTGCGCTACAAAGTTATACTACACACGCACGGCATATTTTAATTAAAACTAATCCATTAACGCCTGATGATGAAGTTAAAATACGGTTAGTCAGAATACGTGACGCGATTTTACATGGCGCTAATTTCGCGCAGGAAGCGCAAGAGAATTCCCAAGACCCTGGCAGTGCGAGTAAAGGTGGCGATTTAGGCTGGGTAAATCCAGGCATGTTAGATCCTACGTTTGAAAAAGTCATGAATGGTTTAAAACCAGGGCAAATCAGCGAACCTTTTAAAACAGCGTTTGGCTGGCATATTGTGCAAGTATTGGAGCGCAAAAATATCGCCGGCAGCCAAAGTCTGCTGCGTAATCAAGCGCGCATCATTTTATATCAGCATAAATTTGGCGAAGCCCTGCAAAACTGGCTGCAACAGTTGCGCAGCCAGAGTTATGTGAAGGTGATGGGCGCTTAATAGATGCGGCGCAAAAACCAAAGGTTTTTGCTTGCAAATAGGGGGAGAATCGCGATTCTCCCCCTATTAACCCCCATCGCGTAAGGTTTCAGCGGAAACCGCTGATGGGGGTTTAATCAGCCGCTGCACTTAAAGCATCAGTGATAAATTTATTAACACTAATATGGTGTTTAGCGGCGGCTACAGCAACGCGTCTATGTAATTCTGTTCCCAGGCGAACATTAAGACTACCCTTAAATGGCACTTCTGGCTTCATACTTTGCTCCCTGCACATCATCAAATAATCATCTACAGCTTCTTCAAAAGCCCTACGCAAACCCTTCGCATTAGTCGCTTCATAAGTAACAAGTGCCCGAATAAATTCCACTTTCCCATAAAAAATAAGAGCATCACCCTCAAAATGGACAGAACCATAATAATCTTTATATTGCATCATATCTTTCATATTAAACTCTCCTGTTTAAGCAAGTTAGCAATCTCTTCTAACTGATAACGTTTCATTACAGGCTTAGGATGCGGTTTATGCAAAATAATGGGAGGATACTCTCTATGGATAAACCTTACCCGAGAACCACCCGTTTTACCGCCGCCTATTAAGCCATAGCCAAAACCACTGAGCAGTTTTTCTAGTTCCTGCCAGGTAAAATCTATTGGTTTTTTTAAAAACCTATCTATGAGTTTATCGTGCTTTGTCATTTTTTAATGATAGTCTGTTCGCATATAAATAGCAACTAAATTTAGTTGCAAAGGCTAATTTTTTAAATAAATAGATATCGCATTTTTAAAACGCTTAATTCATCGCTACAAACATTGCAAATTAATTTCTAGTATGGATTCCCATAAATGATGCTTGAGCGTAATCAATGCCATACCTATAAGCAAATCTTCCATCCAAGTAGTTCTAGGGTCATTATAATGCTTGCGTATTTTTAAATATTTTAATGATACTCGTGTTAACACATTGTTAGTATAATGATATTAAATGATTAACTTTATAAGGAGGTTATTCAATATGAGAGACGGGCAAGATTTTAAACAAAAACTAGAGCGTTCGGTTGCGCTGACTAGTAAAGCCGATATGCTCACTCTAACTAAACCCATAGCGCAAAATTTTGCGCTCAGTCATTTTTGTTACATTAAATCTTTCGCCGATGGAACCCACCTGTTATTGTGTACCGATTCAGAGTGGGTCCAATGTTTTTATCTCAACTATTACCAAAATGCGCCCTATCATAAAGTACCTGCAGGCTATAAATCAGGCTACGAACTATGGTGTGCGCAACCTCAGCAGACGGTGTTCAACGCAAGTCGTGATTACTTTAATATAGACCATGGTATTACTCTGATTCAAAAAAACGCTGAATATTGTGAGTTTCTTAATTTTGCTACTACACGAGATAACCCTGCTATTATTAATTTTTATATTAATAATATGGATTTACTTTTCAATTTTGGTATGTTTTTTAAGGAGAAAGCCACTGCCTTAATTAATAAGGCTTATGAAGATAGATTAATTTTACCTAAATGTTTACCAGCTGAACAGAGCATGAATCAGTCTGTCGTTCCAGTTAGCACTTGGCAAGAACGGCATAATTTTATGAATGCAACTAAACCAAAGCGTTACATTATAAAAACTGCTGCTGAAGAAACGTATCTTACCTCGCAGGAATTTAGTTGTGTGTTATTGCTGATGAAAGGTAAAACCACCAAGGAAATCGCTAAAGCACTAAAAATAAAACCACGTACTGTTGAAGCCCATATCGATAACATACGCACCAAACTGAATTGCCATACGAAAGTTGAAGTCGTTACTAAAATAATAGCCAATGGCTTTATAAAACTGCCTGAATTTTTGTAAAAACTCCGTAATTTGCCCAATATACAA
>JBEPVU010000102.1:0-7201 GCA_041690855.1 Gammaproteobacteria bacterium
GGTGGAATCGGCCGCAGGCATTAAACCACGTTTTTAAAAAGCAACTATTGGTGGATTACGGCCTGCGGCCTAATCCACCCTACTCAGAGAGAGATTAAAATACGCAATTTCAAAACCTGCGTCGTTAATTTATTCATCGACAATGCAATGTCGTGATAACGTTGTTGTTCTTTAGCAACTACTTCCGGGGGCGCTTTTTCGGTGTAGTTTTTATTGCCTAGTCTATCGGCGATTTTCTGGTGTTCTTTTTCCAGTTTAGCGAACTCTTTATTTAAACGTTCAATTTCGCCTTGAATATCCTGAATCGGAATTAACAAGTGTAAATCGCCTAGCATCGTCATACTGGCAAGGACAATGGGATCATCCGCATGATGATGTTCTATTTTTTCAATTTTAGCGAGATGATTAATTAAATCGAAATGTTTATTTAATCGTTGTAGTGATTGCTGGTAATTCGCTAAACGCGCTTTATCCTGCTGAATCGCGTTAATACTTTCTTCGCGCTGAATTAACGTGACATATTTAGCGGGGCTGATATTCATTTCACTGCGGAGATTGCGTAATTTAGTGATTAATTCTTTTAACCAGTTAATTTCTTCGACGGCACCCGCATCGATTTTAGCGGCATCAAAAACAGGATAGGATTGCAGCATAATAGTTGGCGCTTTAATGCTTAACATCGGCGCAATACGCTGCCAGATTTCTTCGGTGATAAAGGGCATTAAAGGATGCAGCAGGCGCAATATCGTTTCTAAAATGTAAACTAATGTAAAATGGGCTGCCTGTCGTTGCTGTGGATTAGCATCCGCATGGGTTAATAAAGGTTTTACGAGTTCTAAATACCAATCGCAATATTCATTCCAGGTAAATTCGTATAAAGCCTGCGCTAGCAGATCAAAACGATAATTTTGAAAATGTTGATGCGCCTGTTGAATGGTTTCCTGCAAACGGCTGCAGATCCAGCGATCGGCTAAGGTAAATTCTAAAGCGTGTTCATTGGTTTGCAGCGTGTGATTTTCTGTGTTCATTAATACAAATCGCGCGGCGTTCCATAGTTTATTGCAGAAATTGCGATAGCCTTCTACGCGGCCTAAATCAAAGCGAATATCGCGTGTGGTTGAAGCGAGTGCGCAATAGGTAAAACGCAAGGCATCAGTGCCGTAGGCGGCAATGCCATCGGGAAATTGTTTTTTCGTGGCGCGGGTGATTTTTTCCGCCATTTGCGGTTGCATCAGGCCGGTGGTGCGTTTGTTAATTAAAGCGTTTAGATCAATGCCGTCAATAATATCGATAGGGTCTAATACATTGCCTTTCGATTTCGACATTTTCTGGCCTTCGTGATCGCGAATTAATCCCGTGATATAAACATCACGGAACGGTACTTCGCCCATCAATTTAAGCCCTAGCATCGCCATGCGCGCGACCCAGAAAAAGATAATATCAAAACCGGTGACTAAAACGCTGGTAGGATAAAATAATTTTAAATCCGGCGTTTTTTCCGGCCAGCCTAAAGTAGCAAAAGGCCAGAGTGCGGCGGAAAACCAGGTATCTAAAACATCGCTGTCTTGTTGTAATTGAATGGCATCGCTTAATTGATGTTGCTGGCGAACGCTATTTTCATTTTCACCTACATAAATATTACCTTGTTCATCATACCAGGCGGGAATGCGGTGTCCCCACCATAATTGGCGGCTGATACACCAGTCTTCAATATTTTCCAGCCATTGTAGATAGGTTTTAGTCCAGCCTTCTGGAATAAAACGAATGTTGCCGGCTGTCACGGCGGTAATCGCAGGTTCCGCTAAGGGTTTCATTTTCATAAACCATTGATCGGTGAGATAGGGTTCTATCACCGCGCCGGAGCGATCGCCGCGTGGTACTTTCAGGGTATGCGGTTCGATTTTTTCAATTAGATTGAGCGCTTCTAAATCGGCAACGATTTTTTTGCGGGCGGCGAAACGTTCTAAGCCACGGTAAGCCGCAGGCGTATTTTCATTTAAATGTGCATCGGGTGTGAGAATATTAATCTGTGGCAGGTTGTGACGTTGTCCCATCGCATAGTCATTAAAATCATGCGCAGGTGTGATTTTTACGCAGCCGGTGCCGAAGTCTTTATCGACCATGCCATCGGCGATAATGGGAATAGTGCGGCCAGTCAGCGGTAATTGCACTGTTTTGCCGAGCAGATTTTTATAGCGTTCATCGTCTGGATGGACTGCCACGGCCACATCGCCTAATAATGTTTCCGGCCGTGTGGTAGCCACTACGATATGACCATTGCCATCCGCGAGTGGATAGCGGATATGCCATAAATGACCTTGTTCTTCGGTAGAAATCACTTCTAAATCAGAAATCGCGGTGAGTAATTGCGGATCCCAGTTAACCAGATATTTATTGCGGTAAATCAGGCCTTCTTTATAAAAATCGATAAAAACTTTTTCAACGGCTTTGCTGAAAGCGGGATCCAGTGTGAAACGTTCGCGTGTCCAGTCGACGGAGGATCCCATTCTGCGCATCTGATTCGTAATCATACCGCCGGATTGCGCTTTCCATTCCCAGACTTTGTTGATAAATGCTTCACGGCCTAAATCATGGCGTTTTTTTCCTTCGGCCAGTAATTGCCGCTCTACCACCATCTGGGTGGCGATACCGGCATGGTCGGTGCCTGGCTGCCACAAAGCCGCTGCGCCGCACATGCGGTGGTAGCGGGTGAGAGCGTCCATTATAGTATGCTGAAAGCCATGCCCCATATGCAGACTGCCGGTGACGTTAGGGGGTGGCAGCATAATGCAATAAGGCTGGGTGTACGCCTGATTAGGCTGAAAATAGTGGTTAGTCTCCCAGGTTTGATACCATTGGGGCTCGATTTGCTGGGGGGTGTAGGTTTTTTCCATAGGTTTTAAAGTTAATTTTTTTATATTATATGTTAGGATGATTCTGTGTTTATGGATTTTACATAAAATGGAGTAAATTTTAAACAAACTCATTGTAAATCTAAAGAAAGCACTATGAAAGAAACATTATTAAAAGCTGTGATTCAAAGAGGCTGCCAGGGAAAAGTGAAAGGATTCTCTTATTACTATCAGGAAGCTTTGGAAAATTATCTTTACGAGAAATTATGTAACCACTGTTTATATATTCATGATCCCAGAGCAATTAAAAATTTTCTTGATGAATTAATACAGCGGGTTGTGCTGCCTGTGATTACTTCCGCTGAACGTAATTACCATCAATTTGGCGAAGCGCAAATCGGGCGTTTGGATATTGCTTTAATTAAACCCCTCGCGCAATTAGATTTCCAGGAACAACAAACCAGAGATTGGCTTAAATCTGTGCATGGGTTATTTCATTGTCTGGATAGCCTGGATTATGCTACTTTTTTGCGTCAATTGAATCGGTTATTAAGTGAAATTGCTTTAGTAGAATCAGATATTGAACCTGTTACTGTATTAATACGCCTTTTAATAAATTTTTCTACCCAAAACAAACCTGCTGTGGAAGTTATAAAATCGCTTGGTTTTGCTATAAATAGTGGTGATATTTTTTCTGTGGCCGAACAAAGCAAGCATAGTAAAAATTTAATTCTATTAGAAGAAGCGATTGATAATGCGATTTTATTTAACAGTATATCTGATGAAGAACTCTTAAAAGATTTCGCTGATCCAATGAGGCTTGATCAACCAGCGAAAAATACTAGCCCAGCTAAAACTGAGACAATGATTGTTAGCGATAAAGCGCCGTATATAAGAAAACAGCTCTATATGCAACAATGTAGTGATTTAATAGGGAAATTTTTTGTCGAAGATATATTAGCTTTTATTGACAGTAGAAATACTAGAAATCTTCTGGATTCCAGAAGACTTATTAGTGAGTTAAAGAAGTTTTTAAAAGAACATAATTTTTTTGCTTTGAATGGTAATAATATAAGATTAGTTGAGGAATATGTTAAAAAAAATATTCCTGCGCCAATCGCAGATTTTCTTCAATCTGAATGGGAAACCTTATTTAGGCTGATTGCACAACAGGCTTTAAGTGATGTTAAACAAGTATTATCAGAAAAAGAAGCAGAAAAAGAATTTACGCTTAAAAGACAAGATTCTCATTCTGAAATCAAGCTTGTTATTAATCCAGAAGGATTAGGCACAGGCGCTGAGAATATTGCTTATCTGGCAACTGTGACTTCACAAACCGGAATTACATCGCCTCTAGTATGCCGTGTTAAAAAATTTTCTGTAGAAGATACTCAGAAATCTGATTTAGAAAAAAATATAGATAAAAAGGCTTTGACGCAAATCTATCAGTTACGGCACCCTGCTATTATTTGTACTTATAGCACTACTCATGGAACCGAGTTGGATCACAAAGCTTTTCATACTGACTATTTAGAATTTGCTTCGCGTGGAGAGTTGCTGGATTATCCATTAAACTTGGAAGATTTACCAAAATATTTCTTTGCAATTATCGATGGCGTTAAATTTTTGCATACAAAAAATATTGCTCATCTGGATTTAAAGCCCAGCAATATATTATTGGGCGATGACGGCATTCCAAAAATTACCGATTTTGATACGGCTAGAAATAATGATAATAAAATTGCTGAACAGATAGGTACATTCGTATACTGGCCGCCGGAAATAAAAAAGCAAAAACCAAAATCTAATTTTAGTCATGTGAATTATTTGGCTATAGACGTGTGGGCATTGGGAGTTATCTTGTATCAACTTTATACTGGGGAGGAGCCGCCCTATAATGAAGAAAGTCATGCGTTTTTAGGGTTTAAAAATAGTGAAGGACACGCCGCTTTTTTTCACAAAAATGAACAAGGCGCATTTACAAATTCTGGGGCAGAGAAAGTGGCGCAGGTAATTGAACAATTATTGACAAGTGATCCAGGTGAAAGATTATGTAATTTTAATAATATTTTTCAGCGCGATTATTTTAAAGAGATAAAGGCTGAAGAAGTTTATCCTTTATTACGCCAAAATGTTTATCTGGATCTTATGCATAAAGAGAATAATGATAAATTAAAGAAAATTGATCATGCTGGTTCTGATAAGAAAATAACCTACTATCAAGAAGTCATTGCTGACTATAGTACGCATGTGCCAGTACTTTCAAAGGAGGATGAGCAGAGTATTAACGATCAGGTAAATATTAGCGTTATTCATTTGGTTAATTCATCATTTCTTCCTGGCGTTCAATCAGAAAAAGAAATAAAGAAAAGAAAATCGTTTGCAGCCGAAGCTGAGAAAAAAATGCGAACTAAGATGCAAACTAAAATGTTGGCGTATAAAAAGCTTCAATGCGAACAAGCGGTGGAAACCATAAAACAAGATCTTATTAAACTGCAGAAAGCGGCAAGTATTGAAATTCTGGGAAATGTATTAAAGACATTGCCTGTAAAAAATAGCGAATTTATCAAGCAGAATATTCATCAGGAAGGTATATTATTGCCCGATAGAAATAGCGTTAAGCAGGCTTGGAAAAAATTAAAACCGTTGCTTAAGGACTTATTAAAAACAAAGCATTCTATTGGCGCTCTAAATGCTTCTGATCTGCAAGTGCTATTTAAGGGTGTTATTGAAAACCATGAGCAGATCATTAATCTTCTTGAAAAAGATAAAACACAAAATGCTAATAATATTATTCTTAAAGATTATTTGTTAGCTGTTGAGCTATTGAATATTTTATTGAATTTGCCTGATTTGCAGGCTAATCCTGTGCTGCCACAACTATATAAATCTATCAATGAAAAAATAGCGCTGATCAGTAAATGCAATCCAATGGCATTCCTGGAGTCGGATCAAAAAAATAAGTTATCTATTAATTACTGTGATATTTCTGATAAATTGCTAGCCAGCTCAAAAGCGGGTGATACAGCTTTAAATTTTACGCAATGGATAAGAAGCACTACACGCTATTGCAAATACTTTTTTAATTTAAAAAAATATCGCCTTAAAAGTTTAAAGGAAATTGACGAAAGAGTTAAAGATTATCTGCGGCATGGCTCAATCGAAGAAAAGATAAATAATGCTATTAAGCTGATTGACGTGTGTCAGGAATGGCTGAAAGATAGGCATAATACTGTCAAACGTTTTGAAGTGATTAATTTACAATCGATGACTTTTTCCGAGTTGAATTGGTTGCTTGGAATGAAGGCCGTGAATTTAACCACGCAATCGAAGCAGGAATTATTATTTACTCGGCCAGTAGAACGGAAGCCTGAATTAAAGCAGAAGCGAATTTCCAAGGTTGGGAGGCAGCATTTTATTGAGTTATTTAATACGTTGGCTGCTGTAAAAAATAAAATAAGAAACGGGTTTTCTAATACTAAATTTCGGCAGGGAAGGGCAGAAGCGCCAAAATGTGAGGCTAAATAAGACTTCCTAAGTAGGGTGGATTAGGCCGCAGGCCGTAATCCACCAATGATGGCCTATTAAAACGGTGGATTACGGCCTACGGCCTAATCCACCCTACATTTTAGTTAAATCGTGGGTTTGTAATTCGCATTGATCTTCTTTGTATTTTCGAAATTTTGTTCGGCAGATTTCTTTGGCTTGAGGTTCGTTAGGAACAATTTCGATAACGCGGTTGAAGTCCGCATAAAAAGGCAAAATATCGCTGGTAAGATTGACTAAAATATCATGCGGTTTTTCAGGCGCCTGCGCATGGCCAATTAAAATAGGCGATTGCTTGATTTCAGATTGGCCAGCTAAATTATGCGGAATAAAAGCGTCTTCCCGAAATGTCCATAATAAATCATCTATGGTTTTTGCTGTTTCTTCGTTGCTGGTTTGCACGTAAACAGCATGTTTCTGCTGATAGGCTTTTTCTAATAAGCGGCAGATAAAATTAAAGCCGGCGGTGAATGAATTTTCTTTTATCAGATAAAAATCCACTTTAGTCATTATCGTTGTCCGCGGGAACATCAAAATCAGTATTATCGTTATTGGCCGTATCGGTTGTTGGTGTTACGGGTTGGGTATTGATAGGCGCGGGTGACGCTGTCGCGGGCGCTTTTGCATTTGCTTTAACAGGCACGCCAGATAATTTTGGTATTTTTGCATTTTTTTCCCAATGCGCCATGGCGGGCGCCGCTAGTTTTGCAAAAGGATGAGCAGCAGCATAATCCATAACCTGTTGCGCGTAAGTAAGGCCAGCTTTGGGATCGCCTGTTTTAAACATTGATAACGCGCAGGCC
>JBEPVU010000103.1:0-7235 GCA_041690855.1 Gammaproteobacteria bacterium
CCTGCGGGCGGTATCGTCTTTACAGCGGCCGGTTTAGCGCCGTCCAAATCATCCGGCGGTATATTTAACAGGCGTAACGCCTCACCCATGATTTTTGAAAAAATAGGCCCCGCGACATAACCACCAAAATACTGGCCATTTTGCGGATCGTGAATGATCACGGCCACCACTAAACGCGGACGGCTGGCCGGCGCGATCCCTACAAAAATACTATTATAATCGTTTTTTTCATAGCCATGTGGGCCAACGATATGGGCAGTACCCGTTTTGCCTGTTACCCGATAGCCTGGCACACGCGCCAGCGGCGCAGTACCCCCTTTCACTAATACGGATTCCAGCATAGTACGTAAATCCTGGGCAATTTCCCGTGGCATCACAGGTGTGCCTGCCGGTATTTGAGCGCGCCGCAAAAAAGTCACCGGACGCTTAATGCCATCCGCTGCCAAAATGGCATAAGCCTGCGCCAGTTGCAGCGCAGTCACTGAAAGACCATAACCAAATGAAACCGTTGCTAACACAAACGGATCCCAGACGGGATAATTCATTAATATCCCCGAACGTTCGCCGGGAAAACCACTATCGGTTAACTGACCAAAACCGACTTTGTGCAACATATTATAAAGATTCTGCGGCGGCAGTGATAATGTAATTTTCGACATACCCACATTACTAGAAACTTTTAAAATATCCGTCAAACTGATAATGCCATTATTATGATTATCATCGTCGACTTTTTTGCCATTGATATAAAACCAGCCTGGCGAAGTGTCGACACGGCTATTAACATTATATTTACCGCTTTCTAAAGCCGACGCCATGCTAAACGATTTAATGGTAGAACCCGGCTCAAATAAATCAGTCACGGCGCGATTACGATAACGGCCATCTTTATCCGAGGGACGATTATTGGGATTGTACGAGGGCCAATTCGCCATCGCTAAAATTTCACCCGTACTAATATCCAGCACCACTACCGAGCCGGATTTGGCTTTCATTTTGGCAATACCCGTTGATAATTCCTGAAACGCAAAATATTGAATACGCCGATCAATACTTAATTGCAGGTTCTGCCCAGGCCGTGGTTTACGTAACATATCGACAGTCTGCACAATATGGCCATAGCGGTCACGCAGCACTTTCATTAAACCATCCATGCCGCCCAGCCATGGGTTGTATGCAAGCTCTAAACCTTCTTCGCCCTGATCATCCACATTCGTAAAACCTAATATATGCGCCGTCACCTCACCTTCTGGATAAAAACGTTTATATTCACCTTGTAAATAAACGCCTTCAATCGCTAATGCCGTGATCGCCTTACCCACGCCAGGCTCTATATTACGTTTTAAATAAACAAATTCTTTATCGCCTGCTTTGGTCACTTTAGCGTTGATTTCTGCTTTTGATATATCTAATAAACCCGCCAGACGTGCTAGCTCTATTTTACTCGGACTAAAATCTTTAGGATTGATCCAGACAGAATCGACCGGCGTACTAATTGCTAAAGGCGCGTTATTACGATCGACAATCATACCGCGATAAGCAGGCATGGTGATGGTACGCAACGTCCTGGCATTACCCTGCCCTTGTAAAAAAGCGCGATTAATAACGGTTAAATCCAGCAGGCGAACCATTAATCCACAGGCAGCCAGAACCAGTATCGTAATCACTACATAATAGCGACCGCGATATTGTGTTTGACGAGGAAGGTGAGAATCTCTGGTTTTAAACGTTGGTTTAAGTTTAGGGTGCTTCACTCCGACAGCCCTTATGTGGGGGAGGCCGTCTTAACGACAGAAATATCTTTCGTCGCAGGAATACTCATGCCCAGTTGCCGCTGTGCAATCGCTTGCACACGCGCAGGCGTAGCGAGGGTATTTTGCTCCAGTAATAATTGTCCGTATTCCACGTGCAAGCTATCACGCGTTTGTTTTAAAGTTTGCAAATCACCAAACAATTGCCGGTCTAAATTTTTGACGTAAACCACCGCAACCGCCGACGCTAAAACAGCGACGACTAATAAAATCAGCCCCATCATCTGGCTGGATAAACTCAAATTTCTGAGACCGGCCGGTGCTAAATGCCCTTCTGCTAAAGCACGTGCTGCTGCATTCATGCTAATTTCTCCGCTATTCTTAATACTGCGCTGCGTGATCGAGGATTACGCGCGATTTCTGCTTCAGTGGGTTTAATAGAACGGCCTAGACCTTTCAGTCTGGGCCGTAGAACCGATGCCATCACGGGCAAACCGGCAGGCAGGCTCTCATCTTTGCTATGCTTACGGATAAAACGTTTAACAATACGATCTTCCAGTGAGTGAAAACTCACCACCACTAAACGTCCACCGATAGCCAGAATATTAAGCGCCTGCTCCAGAGCTGCCTGAAGTTCGGTTAATTCCTGATTAATAAAAATTCTCAACGCCTGGAAAACGCGCGTTGCGGGATGTTTGTGCCGTTCCCAGGCCGGATTCGCTGCACTGACTATCGCCGCCAGTCTGCCGGTGGTTTGAATAGGTTCAATCATTCTTTCCCGCACGATAGCGCGTGCGATACGGCGCGCGTAACGTTCTTCACCGTATTCATGCAGAATATCAGCAATTTGCTGCTCTTTAGCGCGATTTAACCAGCCTGCGACCGCTTCGCCGTTTGTTGTATCCATACGCATATCCAGTGGTCCATCCTGTAAAAAACTAAAACCCCTTGCCGGGTTATCCAATTGCGGGGACGACACCCCTAAGTCCATTAAAATTCCATTGACGTTGCCTGCTACTTTTTCGTCTTGAGCAAATCGTTCTAAATACGTAAAAGACTTTTTCAAAAACGTAAACTGTGCAGCGGTAGCGGTAGCAAAATCTTCTGCAAATTCGGCCGCGTCTGGATCTTTATCCATTGCCAGCAATCTGCCCTCTCCACTTAATTTTTCTAAAATCGCGCCACTATGGCCACCGCGACCAAACGTTGCATCGATATAAATTCCATCCGTCTGTATCTCCAATGCTGCGATAATTTCATCCAGCATCACAGGCTGGTGCAAAAAAACAGTCATCACAACGCCAACGTCTGTAAATCTTCCGGCAACTCACCGGCTGCTGTGCTGGTTTCTTCTTTCAACCAGTTCGTCCGCCCTGAATGCCATTGCTGCTCATCCCACAACTCAAACTTTTTACCTTGCCCTACTAACATAATCTTCTTGTCCAACTGCGCGTATTCGCGCAACAACGGCGGCAATAACAACCGCCCATTAGCATCTAATTCTACTTCTGTCGCATGACCTATCAGCAAGCGCTGAATCCGTCTTGCCGTTTTATTAAAACTCGGCAGCGCCTGAATTTTTTGTTCGATAACTTCCCATTCGGGTAAGGGATAAAGCAATAAACAAGGCGATTCCGTATCAATCGTTACAATCAATTGCGCAACGCTGTTTTGCTGCAACTGCTCCCGGTAACGCGCTGGTATGGCCATGCGTCCCTTCGCATCGAGCAAAATAGCGTTGATACCACGAAACATTACCTTATCCCCATTTTTCCCACTTTGACCCACTTTCTACCACTTAGCTACACTATAAAAACAAAAAGGCGGCGTCAAGGGGTTTTGAAGAATAAAAGTTAAGGCTTTTGCTTACTGATTAAGTGACAAAATTGGCATTTTTGGTAATGATCATTCCAATATCAGGGGGAACCACTGTAATAATTATTTTGCAAGATTAAATTTATCGACTAGAGTTATTATAGTAACTATCATTGAAAATGAGACGCCAGAGAAAAAAATTATGCCTATATTTCCCACGACAATTCCTACAGGAGAGCCTCATTTTGCTTTGGTGGCTAATGATGCTGAACTGCTATTTAAATTAATACTTGGAAAAGAACAAGCAGAAAAAATATCTTATCATCAGATTCAGACAACTGCTGATATAGCTGAAAAGCTTATCTCTCCTGAAGAAATTATTAATCTAATTTCACCATTCATTGATAAAACAAAACCATCTGTCTTCAGACTCACAGTCTGGAGCCCTATGAAAACTCAGGAATTAAATAGTGCGGCAGGAATGTGGCAACATGCAAATTTAGTTTATTTTGACCCCGAAAAAAAGAAAATTTACGTTTTTGATCCTTACTATAACGAAATAAATTCCAGTGGTAATAAAATTATTTTTAATTCAGCTATTAAAATTCAATTAGAAAATTCTTTCCCTGATTTTAAAGTAGAAGAAATCGAAATCAACTTGCAGCAAAAAGGCGAATTTATTTGTGAATATAATGTATTAAAAGTTGCTGAATATATACTTCATAATAGAATTTCAAGTTTATCAAAACTTCAAGTAGCAGAAGATTTTCCTAAGGACATGGCAATGCTGCAAAAGCAACCAATCAACAACAATGATCTTATTTCTTTACGGCGACCTTTGGTTAACGAAGTCATTCAACAGCTCCAACAAAAATATGAATGTCCACAAAATTTAAGAGTTATTGCAAATATTTTTTGTGAAGCGCTTACTGATAATGATATTCCTTATTTAGAAAAGTGTTATGTATGGCTATACAATAATAAAAGCTGCTATAACCAGACAGGTAAGGATTTAATCAAAAAAACCATTGATGAAATAG
The DNA here is from genome assembly GCA_041690855.1 of Gammaproteobacteria bacterium. Lineage (GTDB taxonomy): Bacteria > Pseudomonadota > Gammaproteobacteria > CAIUAS01 > CAIUAS01 > CAIUAS01. The sequence continues at coordinate 4,607 of JBEPVU010000103.1, forward strand.
TATTAAGTCAAGAAGCTATTGTTAATAACAAAGGAGAATTATCATCTTCATTGTCCTCTTCCAAACCTAGTCTAAATACAGAAGCTATCAGTAATAAAAAAAATAGTATTAGCGCTAATATAAAGCAATATATCAACACACTACTACTAAAGGAACCTATCAACGACAACGAAAAGCACCGATCCAAAATTTCAAATACTCCTTAAACCTCAATAGCTCGAGTTTCAAGAACAATTCGGAGAATTGCCATCACTTAACGTAATAACATTCAAACTCAGCTTTTAAAGCATGTAAAGCGGTGGGAGTTTCCTGGATAAAAATTAACTGGCAGGTATTAACGTTAACGGGAATTGCTTTAGTAACAGCGTTACCCTTTTGATAAAGACAGGTGACAAATAAGGGGGCATTTCTATAAGGAGCAAGTTTCCATATCTGGGTAATAACATGGCCTTTGCTACTTTCATAGTTTGGCACAATCGAAGCGGGATACTTAGGGTCATCGGTTGGGTTGAAAATATTAATCCGATCTAAAGTATTAGAAGGCTGCAAATAATAAGCACTGCAACGGAAATTATCAGCCATCGCTGTAGCTATCTGACTCAACAAAAATAATAAAATAAAAGCTTTTAATCTGTTCATCATTATGTTCCAAGGTTGATAAAATAATACTATAAAATGTATTGATTGGCAGTATCTATTCAGCAAAAATAATTTAAATTTAATACCATGAGGATTGCGAAAGGCAGCTTGCGAAAACCCCCACTATTGCTTCCCTGATTTGACAAATCCGCTTTTTGTGCTATGCCTATTATTATAAAGGCGTAATTATATTTTCGCCAGAGAGGATAAAATCATGAGTAACATTAGCGTATTTGATGTGATTGCCTTAGTTTTAGTGATCATCGGCGGCATCAATTGGGGGCTGGTCGGTATATTTCACTTTGATATAGTCGCTGCTATTTTTGGGGATATGTCTATGATTTCCAGAATAGTTTACACCGTAGTAGGTGTTGCCGCTATTTACAGCGCTTATTTCGTTGTCAAAATGAAAAAGCACTAACTAAAGGCGTTTTGTTCATAAAGTAAGAGCTGGCCGATAAGCCGGGTTTTGTCGTGGACAATCATTCATCTGGGATGCATGTCACCATACACCTCAAGCGACCTACCCGAATCCCGTATGGGTCACACGTTGGCGGATAAATCCGCCAGGATTCCTATTTGGTCTTGCTCCCGATGGGGTTTGCCCTGCCACACTTGTTGCCAAGTGCGCGGTGCGCTCTTACCGCACCTTTTCACCCTTACCGCCTGCCGAAGCAGGCGGCGGTATATTTTCTGTGGCACTTTCCGTAGGCTTGCGCCTCCCAGGCGTTACCTGGCATCTTACCCTGTGGAGCCCGGACTTTCCTCCATATTGTTTAGATACAGCGATTGTCTGGCCAGCTCTTACGGGTTAGATTACACTTATTCTTCTCACCCTGCAAAGTAAGCGTATGTCAGAATTATTTATCGGTTTAATGTCCGGCACCAGTATGGATGCGGTTGATGCAGTGCTGGTGGATTTTCAGCTAGCACCTTTAAAAATTTTAGCCACCCATAGCCAGCCTATTCCTGCTGCGCTGCGCGATGATTTAATGAATATCTGCTCACCCGGTATGGATGAAATTAATCGGCTGGGCGCATTAGATATTCAAACCGGCCTGCTCTTTGCGGAAACAGCAAATATATTAATTCAGCAGGCCAGGATCGATCGCGCAGCCATAACAGCAATAGGCAGTCACGGACAGACGATCCGGCATCAGCCAGACCATAAATTTCCTTTCACGCTGCAAATCGGCGATCCGAATAGCATTGCCGTTAACACTGGCATTACAACCATTGCCGATTTCCGCCGCCGCGATATGGCAGTCGGCGGCCAGGGCGCACCTTTAGCGCCTGCTTTTCATAATGCTGTTTTGCGCAGCGCACAGGAAAATAGAATTATTTTAAACCTGGGGGGTATCGCCAATATTACTTATTTACCCGCGGATTTAACGCAACCCGTTATTGGTTTTGATACCGGCCCGGCTAACACTTTATTAGACAATTGGATCAACAAGCAACAAGGCGTCCCTTTTGATGATCGCGGTCAATGGGCGGCCAGCGGAAAAGTAAATACGGCCTTGCTGAATTTATTATTAAGCGATGCTTATTTTAAACGGCCGCCGCCCAAAAGCACTGGCCGGGAATATTTTAACGTACACTGGCTGGAAAAAAATCTTACGGAATTTGAACAAAAGCTTTCGCCCGCCGATATTCAAGCTACGTTATGTGAACTGACTGCTTGCAGTATCGCACAGGCCATCAAACAACTGCGCATTAGCAACCCCACTCTTTTAATCTGCGGCGGCGGTGTAAAAAATGTTTATTTATTAGAACGTCTGCGCTTACAGTGTGAAACAGATAAAATGCAGTTAACCGATGATTTTGGCATTCCTGCAAAATGGTTGGAAGCTATCGCTTTCGCCTGGCTTGCACAGCAAACTTTGCATAAAAAACCTGGCAATTTACCCCCTGTTACGGGCGCTGAAAAAGCAGTGATTCTAGGAGGAATATACTCATCCCGTTGAGGTTTTGAGTATTGATTGTAGGG
>JBEPVU010000104.1:0-7222 GCA_041690855.1 Gammaproteobacteria bacterium
GATTATTCAAATGATATGTTAGAGAAAACAATGCAAGAAGTTGTGAATCGAGATCAAAAAATACTAGCATTTAAATAACCATAAATTTTATAATACACATTATTTTATATAGTTAATTATTAATATTTTTATAGCAGAAGTTGTTAAATCCATTCAACAACTTCAAAGAATGTGCTTTAGATTGGAAGCATTTTCATAATTTCACTCCTTCATTGAAAAATTAATTAAGATATAGCAGATAAACTATATCAAGTTAAAATTTTCTCGTATAGAGTTGCTTGAAATATTTTCTAGCAATTCTAAAATAGAACGCAAGAGTGCTTGCTGGCACTAAGTTTTATTGTAAGGATGGAAAAAACATGTTTGATATTATTGACGATCCTAATACTCTTTGCTGGAAAAATGCTGATATGGGTGATTACTACGAAAATATTCCTATAGAATTATTACAAAATTATGCAATTAAAGGTGGTTTTGAAAATGGTTGTGATATTGATTTGGTTTATCCATATATTAAACATACTCATTCTATAATTGAAGTGGGAGCGGCTTATGGACGTGTAATAGGGCATCTTATTAGGAAAAATTATTCAGGAGAGATTTATGCAATTGAGCGTAGCAAAAGCTTTTGTAAATATTTGAGGCAGCATTATCAAGACAGAGTAAATATTATTAATATGGATATACAATATTTCCAACCACCGCAAAAAATTGAAGCAATGTTGTGGATGTGGTCCAATATTACTGAATTTCCTAAAATTGAACAATTGCCTATGCTAAAACACTTATCTTCATGGCTGATGCCAAGTGGTATATTTGTTATGGAAACAATTTTGCATACTTTAAAACCAACTAATGTTACTTTTACACAAGGACAATCTTATGTGGTTGATTCAGAATATGGCAAAGCTTATGGTTATACACCTTCGACTCAAGAAGTGCATGAATATGCTGAAAAACTAGGCTTTAAATATATTAAACATATTAATTATAAAACCAGTACAAAACGAGAGCGCATTTTGCATATTTTTAGCAATAATGCTATTGATTAGTTTTTGCTGTAATCCGAATACAGCCTCTTATAAAGGCACTATTAGCAGGAAAATTTTTGTTTATGCCAGTGAGAGTTTGTATGATTGTAGGATCTTCCTTTGAAATTTCTTTGCTTGATCGAATACCAATATAATTTTCGATATCAGTGTGAAAAAAATCATACTGTATTTTATTAGGTAAATTAAAAAAAGGTGTATTACTAACGTTTAATTTATCTGAATGTATATCAGTTAAATATTTATTTAGCAGTGATTTTATTTCGTATAAATCGAAAATTTTAGTAGAGCCTTCTCTTGATTTTGGTGAAAATTCTATAGTAGTAGGATATTGTAAAGAATAATAAATAGGTCTTGATTCTTTTGATGAAAAAAAATGCGGCTGCATGATAATAGGCGCATATTCATTTAACTGATAAATAGTTGAAAAAATTTCCTGTAGCCTGTGAATAGGCGCGGCATTGTTGTCAAGTGCAGAAGTGAATCCTGGTAATGCACCAATTCCCATTGCTAATAAGTTTTTGACTGTATCTGCAATATAAGGATTAGGTCTAATATTTCGCTGCCTTTGAATTAAAGAAAAAGCCAAATCCCAAATAAATTGATTACGAAAAAATTCACTACTTTGCCATGCTTTTTCTAATAAATATATTTTGAAATCACGCCATCTTTTGTCGTTCAAGTGTTGAAACCATTTTTTTGAAAAAAATAAAATATCCATTGTCCATATTTCACCAAAATTAGAATGATTAGATATTTCCCTAAAAATAGCCCAATGTTCTAATAGTATTTTAGGCTTTTCAACCTGCAGTTGAAATTCTTTCCGTAATTTATTATATCCTGCAGTCTCTGAAATTTTTGGCAGCATGAAAATGGAACGTGCGCCAGCAGTCATATTCCATAAAAATGCAGGACTATGAGAATAGTTAGGGTTTAGTATTCGCCATGTGCTAATTAATTTTCCAGGAGGTATAAGGCCGTATAATGGAATAGTATTATTTTCAAGCACCATGAAAATTTCAGCTGTATTTTTTAAGAGAATACTGACTGGATTAGTACCGACGTTATAATTTAACTTTTCTTGAATCTGTACAGAAATCTCAGTGCTTTTTAAAGGCACCAATGCACCTTTCGCATTCGGTATATAAAGCAAGCCTCTTTTTAAAATCTCGCTCCCAAACGGATAAGTCGCTTTAAATAACGTATATTCTGGTCCTGGATCAATTTCATCGATGATTTTAGCGAGTTCGGCATTTTTTTCGGCGACTTCTTTGCGAATGTCTTTCCATTGCAATTCTACCATACTTGCTTTGTTATGAGTGCGCATCAAATAACTTCCTTTGCCGGGTGTACTCCTCTTGAAAAAGTACTCATTGACGTAAATTTTTCATCGGAATTAGAATTATAATAGTCACTTGAATTTAGCCTAGTAGTCTATAAAGCGCAACCCACGTTATTTAACGGTTAGCGGATAAGTGCCGTTGAAAAAGCGTCTGCAGGGCATCACTTCTAATCGGCTTAGTCGCTACTTCATTAATGCCCGCTGCTAAACAAGCTTGCCGGGTTTCTTCCGTTATATCGGCTGTTAACGCGATAATCGGAATAGATTGCGTGCCTGTTTCAAGACGGCGTATGGCAGAACTGACTTCAATGCCGCTCATGCCTGGCATACTGATATCCGTTAAAATAGCAGCATATGGCGCTGTCTTATTATTATAAAGCGCTAATGCTTGTGCGCCGTCTTTAGCAACATCTACACGGTAACCTAGTTTTTCCAGCATTATTTTGTGTATGCGCTGTATTAAAGGCTCATCTTCAATCACTAAAACAGATAATTCAGAGTTGATTTTAGCAGCGTTGTTAAGTTTTTTGACAATAGCTTTTACCTCATTAATTGCGCAATCATTACCCTTATTGTCAACCGTTTTATATTGCTCAAACAGTAATTGATTAAACGCAGCAAATAAACGTTCTCCTTGCTGACAGATGTTTTTTAGATAAGTGCGTTGTTTTTTCGTTAACTTCTGCTGACACAATTCTTCTGCTAAACCTAAAATAGCGGTAAGCGGTGTCCGCAGTTCGTGGCTTAAAATCGCTGGATTAATAGATAAATTGATACTTCCCATATAAAGTCCTCCTGTTGCAAAAATGTTGACGCAATTGCACGATGTGTTTTGCTTTTGCGTATCCTTATTTTTCCTGTCGCTAACAAGAGTATCTAAAGCTAATAACAGTTCAAATTACCCTGAACGGCACTGTTTATTGCTAGTGAATTTTACTAGTAAAAAGTAGGAGTAAATCCGAATTTATTCAATAAAGCATAGATTGTTATGAAGGATAAGTACGATTATCCTTAAAATCAGCTTATTTCAAGGAGACTGAATCCTTGAAATAAGCTGATTTTAAGGAATTAGTCTATATTTTGATCATTTCTAATGATTTGGAACGATATTTTTTAATGTTTTAAATTTGAGTGATGATAATAGGTAAGATAAATCATGAAAAAATTTTATAATCAGAGTTCGTCTAAAATTCATTACCTAAAATTACTCAATATTCTGCACCTGCTCTCGCATCTGCTCAATTAATATTTTAAGTTCTATAGCAGCCTGTGAAGTTTCTACGGCAATGGATTTAGCGCCTAACGTATTAGCTTCGCGATTTAATTCCTGCATTAAAAAATCTAAGCGGCGGCCGTTAATGCTATTTTGTGATAAAGCCTGGCGGACTGCCTGAATATGCGTAATCAGTCGATCAATTTCTTCCGCGACATCCATTTTCTGCGCGTAAAAAATCAATTCCTGTTCAAGCCGCGTCGAATCAAAAGTAAGATTAGCGTCTGTTAAACGATTGATTATTTTTTCGCGCTGCGCGAGATTAATTTGCGGCAATAAAGGATTAATACGATTAATTTCCTGTTCCATTAATTGCAAGCGTATTTCTAATAATGCCGCTAAAGCAGCGCCTTCCTGTTGACGCATGGCAAATAACTCATCAATGGCCTGCGCAAATAATTGCAAAAGTTCCTGGCGGATATTAGCGGTGTCCAATTCTCTCATTTGTAAAACGCCTGGCCAGCGTAAAATATCGGTAGGATTTAATATGGGCGCTTGTGTAGTTAAAGCAGCAATTTCAGTGCGCGCCTGAATTAATTGTCTGGCTAAAGCGGTGTTCAGCGTAATTTGATTATGTGCCGCTGCGGTCGGTTGATAGCGTAATGAAATATCAATTTTACCGCGCTGCAAACGTGTTTTAAGTTGTTCACGTAAAGCGGGTTCTAATGACGTAAATAATTCAGGTAAACGAAAATTAATTTCCAGGTAACGATGGTTAACGGAACGGATTTCCCAGGCGGCATTGCCCCAATCCGCCTGGCATTCACGGCGGGCAAAGGCGGTCATACTGTAAGTCATTGTATTATTTTCCTAGCAATAAAAATTTGAATAAGTACGCATTATTGCTGTATAAATGTATTTTGCAAAGGTTTAAAAATAAAGAGGTACTCTATTATGCGTCCCAGCGGCCGAGCGACAGATCAATTGCGTCCTATCACTATTACACGTCATTATACCAAACATGCCGAAGGTTCGGTGTTAATGGCTTTTGGTGATACGAAAGTATTATGTAACGCCAGTGTAACGCCAGGCGTACCGCGTTTTTTAAAAGATAGCGGCCAGGGCTGGATTACCGCAGAATATGGCATGTTACCACGCTCCACGCATGATCGCATGGATCGAGAAGCCAGCCGCGGCAAGCAAGGTGGCCGTACGCTGGAAATTCAACGCTTAATTGGCCGCGCGCTGCGCACTGCGGTGGATTTAAAATTATTAGGCGAAAATACCATTACGTTAGACTGTGATGTTATTCAAGCCGATGGCGGCACACGCACCGCAGCGATTACCGGCAGTTGTATCGCATTAATCGATGCGTTGCGCGTGATGCTCACGAAAGGAACCCTTAAAAAAAATCCCTTACGATTTTTAGTGGCGGCGATTTCAGTGGGTATTTATAAAGGCACACCGGTTTTAGACTTAGATTACGCAGAAGATTCTAATGCTGAAACCGATATGAACGTTGTGATGACAGAGCAAGGCGGTTTTATCGAATTACAAGGCACGGCGGAACGCGAAGCGTTTAGTGCGCAGCATTTACAGCAATTATTAGCATTAGCCGAAGGGGGTATTCAGCAGTTATTTGCGCAACAGCACGAGGCGTTAAATCATGCCGGTTAAAAATATTATTTTTGATTTAGGCGGCGTTATACTAAATATTGATTTTCAATTAACGTTTACTGCGTTTGAACAATTAGGCGCCGAGAAGGTGAATTGGAAGCGGGTTAAAAAAACCGAGCAGGAATTTTTTCATGCGTATGAAACCGGCAAAATAACCAGTCAGGCATTCAGAAAAAAAATGTGCGCTTTATTAGGATTGACTGTTTCCGATCAGATTTTCGATCAAGCCTGGAATGCCCTATTACTGGGTTTACCAGCCGAACATCTGGCATTATTACGTCAACTAAAACAGCAATACCGCACCTTTTTATTCAGCAATACAAATGCTATTCATAGCCAGGAATTTTTTAAAATAACTGAACGTCAGCACCAGATTAAATCGCTGGATGAATTTTTTGAAAAACAATATTACTCACACCTGTTAGGTCTGCGCAAACCTGATCCAGAAGGTTTTTTAACGATTCTAAACGAAAATAATTTAGCGCCTGCTGAAACTGTTTTTGTAGATGATTTATATGCAAATATTCAAGGCGCACAAGCAGTGGGATTGCACACCATTCATATTAATAAGTCGCACAATTTATCCCACGTGCCTGCTTTAATTCAGCAATTAAATAAATGAGATTTTCCATTTAATGATTAGGTGAATAATGCGTAAAGTATAAAATTTCACTAATTGTTCACCAAAAAGTCTTCTCTTGACCATTATTTTATGTAATAATTGATTTCTTAATTTTTTACTTCAGCAATAGGACAGCACCATGGGTAACATCACCAAAGAAAGAGAAGCCGCCGCACAGAGCGCCGTATCCAAAGAGAAAGAAACCGCCTTACGCAGCGCGTTGAGCCAGATAGAAAAGCAATTTGGCAAGGGCTCAGTGATGCGGATGGGAGACGCCAGCCGTATTCCAGTCGAAGCCATTTCAACCGGCTCCCTAGGATTAGATTTAGCAACAGGCATCGGCGGGTTGCCGCGTGGCCGTATTGTAGAAATTTATGGCCCGGAATCGTCTGGTAAAACCACCTTAACGTTACAAGTGATTGCCGAATGCCAAAAATTGGGCGGCGTAGCCGCTTTTGTGGATGCCGAGCATGCATTGGATCCTGCTTACGCAGGAAAATTGGGTGTGAATGTAAATGATTTAATCGTATCCCAGCCGGATACAGGTGAGCAGGCATTAGAAATTGTCGATATGCTGGTACGTTCTAATGGGGTGGATATCGTAGTAGTCGATTCGGTTGCTGCGTTAGTACCGAAAAATGAAATTGAAGGTGAGATGGGTGATTCTCATATGGGCTTGCAGGCACGTTTAATGTCACAGGCCTTGCGTAAGCTGACCGGTAATATCAAGCGTTCTAATACGCTGGTTATTTTCATTAACCAGATTCGTATGAAGATTGGCGTCATGTTTGGCAATCCTGAAACAACCACGGGTGGTAACGCCTTAAAATTTTACGCTTCCGTTCGTCTGGATATTCGTCGCACAGGTGCGATTAAAAAGGGTGAAGAAGTGGTAGGTAACGAAACGCGTGTGAAAGTAGTAAAAAATAAAGTAGCGCCACCGTTTAAAGAAGCGAATTTTGAAATTTTCTATGGCGAAGGTATTTCGCGTATGGGTGAAATTATTGAGTTGGGCGTACAGTTTGGCTTTATTGAAAAATCCGGCGCCTGGTATAGTTACAATGGCGAGCGTATTGGTCAAGGTAAAGATAACGTACGAAATTTCTTAAAAGAAAACCCAACGATTGCCGCAGCCATTGAAAAGCAAATCCGCGAAAAAGGTATTGTGCAGCCGCAGGTTTTGGAATCGGCCGATCAGGAAGTGGTTGAAGCGTAATATTATAGTTCCCGCCATTCAGCGGGAACTGCTAGGAATGTAGGGTGGATTAGGCCGCAGGCCGTAATCCACCAATGATTGCCTAAAACGGTGGATTACGGCC
>JBEPVU010000105.1:0-7179 GCA_041690855.1 Gammaproteobacteria bacterium
GCTAGTATTAGCACTTAAAAATTCCGGCGCAGCACTCGGCATCTTGCAAAATCCTATTATGCGGCAACAATTGACTGAAATTTTAACTATCGATGATTGCTTAACTTTATTAGAAAATGCCAGCAATGATACTGCTCCAACACACCAGCATTATTTATCTGCTATTCTAGTATTATTGATTAAGCATATATCGCTAAAGAATCTCTCCACCCGTTCAGAAAATACAACTCCTGTGTGCCGTAATTATATTGAAACCATGATAACACGGTATGCATCCAGCACTAACAATGCTGAACGCATAGCTCTTCTGACAAAAATACAATTATTATTCAGGCAACCTGGATTAATAGAAGCTTTAAATTTGTCGATTAATAGCCTGGGCATACTTTATAGATGTACTCTGGAAAAAATTAAAATAATTGAACAGAACAATAAAGATATGGCCAATTATATTTCTAAGCAAGGCAAAGTAGATGACAATATTGCCGCTACTATTGCTAATCAACCAGATTTATGGAAACAAATAGATCCTCGATACCGATACCCCTGGAAAACAAAATTCAATACCTGGTTTGGCTGGTTTAAAAAAGATACTACACTGGCAAAACAGCAACTTATAAACAAAAACGCTATTTTTAACAAAAAATTTCGCAATGAATCTATTGAACCCACTCAAAATATTGATATTCATCACGTTATACCTTGCAATTCTCAAATCAAAAAAAATACTTCAAAGCCAAAGTTTATTTTCCCTATTGAATACGTTATAAATTTTGCGCAGCGAATGCTATCGCAGGAAGCAATTTCAATATTTAAAAAATTTATAAAACCTATCAATAACATATCTTCAGGGAAGCAATCAAAAACTGAGGAAAAAACCACCCTTTCTTCATCAAATAACAAAATAGATTTATCATCTAATTCAATTGATTACTCACAATGGCAAATAATTATACATCCAGGTTTCGCATCAAATGTAATCAAAGAACCCTATAAATCAGAGTCACTCATCACCCCACCTGGCTCCCCCTCACCTGAAATACCCATTATTGACGATAATATTGAGCCACAATCTCCTGGGGGAAATTCTACACCTGTTCAAAAATTTGAAAATATAGGCAATATCACTCCTGAAAAAACAACCACAGATCCTAATCTTTGCTCTACACCAATCAATAATTATAATCTTGAAAGTGAAGAAGATTTTATGAAAGAAAAATCTGAAGCAACAACCCCAATTAATACCTTCTTTTTCAACTCCCCAGAAAAAGAAACATTGTCAACGCCTATTAACAGTATTACACCCACAACAAGTCCCGATATAACTGAAAATAAAGTACCCCATAACACGGATGAACATACAAACACATCTTCCTCTATTAGACAAAAGGTTAATCGAAAGTTATGGATATAATGAATAAATAATACTATACAATATAGAACTGATTTTGAGGATTCATGTCCATCCTGACTTCAGATGCTCTTTTATTTTCAGTCAGGCTATTCAAAAAATGTGTTGATAATGTCGGCAATAGTTTACCAGTCAATAATGCTTCGATGCTGCGCACGCCTGTTATGTTGGACTGGCTTTGATTAACAATATGATTTATTAATCTATCTGAAAAAATCAGTTGGGTCTGATAATGTTCTAATACACGCTGCTGAATACGTTTAAGCTGTAATGCTACAATATTTGCCATCAACGCTTCATTCAAGGCAAAATAAGGTATCACCGTAACACGACCAAGAAACGCTGGTTTAAATACTTTTAATAACTCCAATTTTAATGCTTCAAGCATGGCTTCAGGTTCAGGTATTGTCTCTGCATTGGCACAAAATTTAGTAATCAATTCACTACCAACATTAGACGTTAAAATAATCACTGTATTTTTAAAATCAATGTCTCTCCCCTGACTATCGCGTAAAGTACCTTTATCAAATACCTGATAAAAAATATCCTGTATGCCAGGATGCGCTTTTTCCACTTCATCTAATAGTATTAAACTATAGGGTTTGCGCCGCACGGCTTCTGTTAAAATACCGCCCTCGCCATAGCCGACATAACCTGGGGGTGCGCCCGACAATAGTGACACCTTATGTTCTTCTTTAAATTCGGATAAATTAATCACTGTCATATTTTGTTCGCTGCCATAAAGCTGTTCAGCCAGGGCTAGCGCGGTTTCTGTTTTACCCACGCCACTAGGTCCTACTAATAAAAATACGCCGATAGGCTTGCGTGGATCCGTTAAGTTTGCACGCGCCGTATGGATGGTTTGCGCAATTATTTTAAGCGCATGTGACTGACCGATAATCCGTTCTTGTAAACGTTGCTCTAGTGCTAACACTTTATGAATTTCATCACTGGCTATGCGGCCTACCGGAATGCCCGTCCAGGCCGCCAGCACTTCTGCAATAGCCTTTGCATCCACACAATCCTGCATTAGCGGTTTTTCATCTTGCAGTTTTGTTAAAAGTTGCGTTAATTTCTGTAATTTTTTCTGTAACTGTGTTGATTGTTTTGTTTTGGCTTTTTTATAGCTATATTTTTTTTCTAACTCAAATCGGATAGTGCGGATTTCTTTAATATAGGCTTTTTCCTGTTCTAAACGCTCTTTTAATAAAACTATTTTAGCCTGATAATCCTGACTTTCTTTTTGTAATTGATTAAGTCTTTTATCATGTAGATTGCTGCTGGCCTGTTCGCGTTTTAAAATAGTTATCTCTGTATTCAATGTTTCAACACGCCGCTGTAAATCCTGCAGCAACGGTGCTGGTGTATTTTCACGCAATGCCTGACGGGAACAGGCCGTATCTAACACGCTAATCGCTTTATCAGGCAATTGTCTGTCTGCTAAATAACGATTTGTTAAACGCACAGCGGCAATTACAGCTTCATCAAAAATACGCACTTGGTGATGTTGTTCCAGTGCAGGCAATAATCCGCGCAGCATGGCGATTGCTGTTTCTTCATCCGGTTGTTCAATTTTAATCACTTGAAAACGGCGCGCTAAAGCGGCGTCCTGCTCAAAATATTTTTTATATTCCATCCAAGTGGTAGCAGCAATCATACGTAATTCACCCCTCGCTAGGGCGGGTTTTAGTAAGTTAGCGGCATCGCCCTGGCCTGCCTGCGCACCTGCACCGACTAAGGTATGTGCTTCATCAATAAATAAAATAACCGGCTGTGCAGCTATTTTCACTTCCTGGATAACAGACTTTAAACGATTTTCAAATTCGCCTTTTATGCCGGCGCCTGCTTGTAATAATCCTAAATCTAACGTATGGATAGCCACATTTTTTAATACCACTGGTATATCGCCTTGCACAATGCGTAATGCTAATCCTTCTACCACCGCTGTTTTTCCTACACCGGGTTCGCCGGTTAAAATAGGATTGTTCTGCCGGCGGCGGGTTAAAATATCAATTAGCTGGCGAATTTCACTATCACGGCCAATGACGTGATCTATTTTGCCTTGCCTGGCAAGCGCCGTTAAATTAATTGTAAATTGATCTAGCGCAGGTGTTTTAGTCACTATTGCTTTAGTGCCTGCTATTTTTTCATTTGCCGATAATGGAGATTGATTTTCGATACTATTCGCCACTAAATTAGGTAGTTCTAAACGCAATGATTCCGCGGAAATTTTACTAAATTGTGACGATAATCCCTGCAGCATTCTGCTAAGGTTTTCTTCGTGTAATAATGCATATAAAAGATAAGCCGAACGAATTTCTTCGCTTGAGTATTCCAGCATACTTAATAATAAAGCTTCTTTCACCAGATCAACGATACGCTGTGATAATGCGGGCGATTGTATATTGCCGGTTTTTAAACATTGTAGATTATGGGTAAGATCATTCGTTAAACGGCTAATCTCTATGCCATAATGATTGAAAATAAAGAATAGATCATTGTCCGCCAATTCCAATAATTTTAGCAGCCAATGTTCAATTTCAACATTATAATGACTGCAAGATAAACACATTCCCGCAGCAGCTTCTAATGCTCGCTGGCACGTTGGGTTTAATTTTTGAATAAGGGATTTTAGATTGATAGTAGACATGAATTTTCCTTCAAAATTGTATCTCCCGCATTTTGCAATACCGGTTTACTCAGCAACCATATATTCCAGCCCAAATGCTGCTTGCCTAATAAGCAGGGGGGAACTTCTTGCGCCTGTAAAATTAATTGAATATGAAATTGCAAATTGATACCAACATAGCGCCTTGCCATCGCTATCATGGCAGCAAGTTTACTGCCGTTACCTGGCAGATATTGCAGAAAATCAGGATAAGCCAGTGGCCCTATTTTGATTGTAAAATGGCCTTGTATGTCCCAACTGCGCCGACCTAATACTGCATTTTTGCCCAACTGATTATAAGTAGCGACATTATTTTTTAATTTTATTAATCGCGTACAATTTTCTATGGGTATCACCAGCCACTTTCCTTGAAATTGTTCAATTGCAATATCGACTGCAAAATAATCAGCTAAGATAGCTTTTAACACACAGGCTGAACGCGGCTGCCGCGCCCATAAACCGGCGTAATATAAATAGCTTTCATCGGGAACCAGCGTACGTTCCTGCAAACCTTGCGTACCGTTCCCAATTAAAGCCATTATCATTTGAGTAAAAGGATCGCTGATTTTTGCTTTTTTTGCACGTTCGTAAGGCACAAAAAAATGATTTTTTTCCCAGCTACGATAAAATAGCGAAATAATCCGATGATTAAATAAATCCAGAAAATCACGTAAAGCCGTATCTTTCATCTGCAGGCGCTGAATGATTAATTCTGTGTAATGTTTAGGCAAAATACCGCTAGGACCATAAAGCCCTAAAAAATTAATCTGTAATTCATTAAGCGTATTTTCTAGGTTAGAAGATAAATAACTGGCTGCAATTTCACTATACGGGAAACGTAAATGCGCTGTTACTTTAAATCTGACTATTTCCTGTTTAGGATCAGCATCAAAACCAACAGAACAAATTTTATTGCCAGCGCTTTGCATCAATAAACGAACTGCTTGAAAAAATTCAAACTTCTGAGGCGTTTGTGCTAATTTATTAATAGGTGAAATTTCTGACACAGCTTACCCCTTCTGCGGAATATTCGCGACTAAACGCAACGAGGTGGTTAATTCTTCCAACTGCAACCATGGCCGTAACCAGGCAATGGCCTGATAAGCCCCAGGCTTGCCTGGAATCGGTTCTACTTGCACTTTCGCTGCGGCCAACGGATATCGGGCTTTCATTTCCTGACCGCCATCAGCATTGGCATTGACGTAATTCTGTATCCAGCGATTCAACCAAATTTCTACATCCGATGTTTCCATAAAAGAGCCAATTTTATCGCGCGCCATCACTTTTAAATAATGGGCAAACCGCGAGGTGGCCATAATATAAGGTAAACGCGCAGAAATAGCGGCATTCGCCGTGGCTTCCGGCCGGTCATATTTTTGTGGTTTCTGCACCGTCTGCGCACCAAAAAATACGGCATAATCCGTATTTTTATAATGACACAGGGGTAAAAAACCTAAACGGCTTAATTCCGCTTCACGGCGATCCGTGATACCAATTTCTGTTGGACAGGTCGCATCAATATCACCATCATCACTGGTAAAAACATGTAATGGCAACCCTTCTACTCGGCCACCTCCTTCTGCACCACGGATGGCAGTACACCAATTATATTTTGCAAACGCGTTCGTTAAACGGGTACCCATAACATAAGCCGCATTCATCCAGCAATAATCCTGATGCGCCAGTGATTGCGGTTTACCCACAGCACTATAAGGCGCTTCTTCGTAATTAAACGCTTCAACAGGCTTCGTGGTCACACCATAAGGCAAACGCGCTAAAACACGCGGCATGACTAACGTAACAAAACGAGCATCTTCCGATTCACGCAAACTACGCCATTTTGCATATTCAACCGTATCGAATATTTTTTCTAAATCGCGTGGCTTTGATAACAGGCTCCAATCATTAAAACCAAATAGCGCCGGATTAGCCGCTGAAATAAAAGGACAAAACGCGGCTGCCGCCACATTAGAAATTTTACCCAGTGTATCTATATCATCAGGATGGTTCGTAAATTCATAATCCCCAATCAAAGCCCCATAAGGTTCACCGCCCGGCGTACCAAATTCATTTTCATACAATTTTTTAAATAACTGACTTTGATCAAATTCTGCGGCTTTACTTAAGTCTTTTGCTAAAGTTTGCTTAGAGGCATTCAACACCTTCAAACGCAAACCCGTGCTAGTTTCAGAATTCATGACCAAGTGATGCAAACCACGCCAACTACCTTCTAATTGCTGAAATTTTTCCTGATGCATCACCGCTGCCAACTGTTTAGAAATTGTCTGGTCGAGCGTTTTAATAGTCGCTGTGACCGTACGGATTAAATTTTTGTCCCAGCTCAAAGTACCTTTTAAAGCTTCCCCTGTGAGCGCTTTTAACAATTCTTCTGCCTGTGATCGTTCCGTTTGTCGTGTTGCCTGAATAGCTTGCTCAAGCAGATTATTTTCAGCCGCTTGAACAGTGGTTGATTGTTTTTGTTGCAAAGTTTCAGTATTCATCGATATCTCCTGGTTAAGCTTCTTCTGATTTAACGCCTAATTCGCTGGATAATTGCTGCAATTCTTCTGTATTTTGCAAAATACGTTCCAGCAGATTTTCTAAATCTTCTGAGCGATCAACTTTTGTTAATAAATCACGCAATTTATTCCGCGTATCGAGTAAATTTTTTAAGGCCGGAATTTGTTCCACAATTTTGGCTGGTTCAAAATCTTCCAGGGCTTCAAATTTAAGATCTACTGCTAATTCACTTCCATCATTTTTCAGGGTATTTTCAACGCGGAAATTTAAACCTGGCGTCATACGCTTCATAATGTCATCAAAATTGTCCCGATCAATCTGCACAAATTTGCGATCTTTTAGCGGTTTTAACGGTTCCGTAGGATCGCCGGAAAAATCACCTAATACCCCTACTACAAAAGGTAATTCTTTTATAACCATTGCGCCTTCTGTTTCGACTTCATACTTAATATGCACACGTGGTTTACGTACGCGATCCAGTTTTTGATGTATACTTTCCATTGTTTTCTCCTTTTTTGAAGTTAAATTTTAATCTCCTCCCCCTTCAAGGGGGAGGATTAAGGTGGGGGTGATCTAAACT
>JBEPVU010000106.1:0-7145 GCA_041690855.1 Gammaproteobacteria bacterium
GGGTATGCACGGGTAATCGCCTCATTAAAGCTGCTATTAAAACGATAAGGTATTTCGTGTTGAAGGTAATCATGGATAAAAGAATCATCGGTAAAATCCCACGTCCAGGTACCCATATTTGAGGCTTTCAATATTAAATTTAAGCGTTCTTCTTCGGCTTTTTTACGCTCGGTAATATCAAAAGAAATGCCTACCATGCCGATAATAATAATATTATTACGAGGATCACGCAGCGGCACTTTTTGCGTTAAATAAATGCCAGGGCCATTTGCCATTATGGCGAACTCTTCTATCGCATAGGTTTCGCCGGTCTCTATCACCTGTTTATTAATGCGGTCCAACTCTTTGGCCTGCTCTTTCCAGGGCAGATCGCTATTTTTTTTGCCTGCTATTTCTTTACGCGAAGTTAAATGAGCATTTTGCGCTTGTATATTATTACAGCCTAGAAACGTATTATCTTTATCGAGCCAGTAAACATGGCCTGGCATTAGCGCGATAATATTTTCTAAATAATCGCGTAAAAACTGCACGTATTCAATGTTGCTTAAAGTTTCGGGCAATGCCTGTCCTACGGCTTCATGAGCGATGTTTTTAATGGCGGCAACGTTATTAAAATGTTCTTTTATAATAGCCGTGTGATTGTTAACGCTAGCGATGATGCCAATAATATTACCCACATCATCGTGTAAGGGTTGTTTAGTAACTTGCAATATAAGGGTGCTATCAGGTAATTGAGTCTCGTAGGTGAGCGCCTGATTTTTAGCAATAACGGCCAATTCCTGCTCTCGATAGCTTTCAGCAATTTCTGCCGGATACAAATCAAAATCGGTTTTGCCGATAACATCGCCAGCTGATAGGCGGTTCAATGGAGAAGGCGCGCTAAAATCATAATAACGTAAATAAACGCCGCGCTTATCTTTCCAGTATACAATATTAATATCTAAGTGCATTGTCTTTCATGTGAGTTCACTTTGTTTGGTGCTAATGATGTTATTTTACCGATAAATCGCGCTGGCTTCTACCATTATTGCTCAGCAGATGATGCTAAATGCTTTATTGAGATATTATTAAAAAATTTCGGAAGTTGGCGGAGGTGTTGCTTTGTGTTTCGGAGTTTTGCTTTTGAGCTGTTAATTGATTTGTTAAAAGTGGGTTCCAAAAAGACTCTACATTCAAGTTTTTTCCCAGCTTATTTTCACCTATCGAAAAATTATGAGTGGTTTCACTGGGAATTTCTGATAATCCCGTAAATTTTTGAGAAATATTTTGTTGAGGTAAAAAAGTTTTTAATTCAATGGCCAGTTTTCTTAAGAAATCAATTTGCTGATTCAAAGTAAAGGTTTTATAAATTTTTTTGAAAGCATTAAACAGACAAATAACCAGCGCTTCAATTTGTACAGCTTCATTAGAGGTGTGTTGAATATTTAATTGTATGATTTCCAGAAATCTAGTTTCACACTCCTTTATAAAAGATGAGAAATGTTTTTTAAAAGTATTATTTTTTTTGTCATTTATTTTTGTATGGTTATTGCATAGGTTTAGAATGTCATCTGATACTTTTTTAAGATAGTCTTGAAGATTGAAAGGTGCAATTTTTTTCTGATGATGGTCGGAAATAAGATCATTTGGAGAAGATTTATTGTAGGATTGTGCTAAATGAGTAAATGCATTTTTTAAGTCATCAATAGGGTTATTTTTTTGAAAAATTCCTAAAATATTAATAGTTGAATTTGAAGAATATGCAGGGCGTAATTGTTGTTTAACTGAATTGGATTCTGGCGTAAAGCTCTTTATTTTAGTCGAGTTATCCGAATCTATCATTTTATTTATCTGCGCAATTATTTTATCAATATAAGAGTTGGATTGTGCTATAAGAGTCGAAAAAATGGCGTTTCCTAAACAACCTGCTAATAGCTTTATAAAGACATCTTCTTGCTTTAAAAAATCAGGAATTTTTTTTGCTAAACCATTAATTTTACCTGTGATGAGATTTGAATTGATCGTCAATGAAAAAGAATTTATTTTTTTATCTAAAGAATTCTCCCATTTAATAGTCGCATTAGTAGTAATTAAAAAATTCATTACTGCTTCAAAAGCTTTAGGTTCTTCTCCCGCATATCTAAGTATGCTGTAATTCAATTCTGCCATGATTTCAAGGGTGAACGGAGCTTCTGTGCCAAGATAAAGTAATGAAGCTTTCCACGCATTCTCTTCATAGGCTTTTTGCTTTTCTGCGTCGAATGATGTTTGTTGATTTTTATATTTTTCTATTCTGATGTCTGTGAATTTTTGAATAGATTGATTAAATTTTTCTTGATATTCGCTATTTTCCTGATAAAGCTGCTTATGTTTGCTTTCAATTTCGAGTAGATTAAGCTGAGTGTTTTGTAGCCATTGATTCCAGCGTGCTATTTCTGCGGTAATGCCTAATTTTTTCAGTAGATCATTAAATGCATTAATACGATCATCTATCTGCGTAAGATCAGCAGAAATTTCTATGGCGATAGCTGAATTTTTTTTGTGCTTGAAAGTTTTTAGTAAATTGAGTAATGCCTTCTCATTATTCTTCCACCAGCATGCAAATGCCTTTTCAACTTCCGACTCTAAAAATTCCTGGTGGTTTTCTATTTGATCAATGTCAATATTATTATTGACGGCAATATTATAAATATGAGGCCAATCTACTGCCAGGATGGTTAACCATATACCACTATCATCCTCATTTCGCTCCTTGATTCGGGTTGCTTTAATTATTTCGATAAAATCAAATTTAAGATCGCTAATCAGACCATCGCTTGTACAGTGTTTATTGCCCGTAATACTGATATAACGGATTATCTTTTGCGGCATCAGTAGTTACCTCGAACATTGAAAAAATTAACTTGAAAAATTAAAAGCGAAAATAAATAAATTTGTAAGGTTTTGTGTGCGACTTTTTGTAGGAAAAAAGCCTGTATAATAACAGCTTAAACAAATTCCAGCTTTGAGTAAAGAGTAGAGTTAATGTATATTTTTATTAAATGCAAATTTTTATTTGCATTGATAGGAGAATAATGTGTAACTAACGGCTGCTCCCGCCAACGTAATAAACCAGCACACATACACCCACAGCAGAAACACCGGAATAGCAGCCAATGCGCCGTAGAGAAATTCATAGGTTGGAAAATGCGTCACATAAAAAGCAAAACAATATTTAGCTAATTCAAAAGCAAGGCCTGCAGTAATGCCGCCCTGCAAACCATAACGGAAAGGCACTTTACAATGGGGCACGGCGATATAGAGCAAAGTAAAAGCCGTTACGCTCAGTAAAAAAGGCGTTATGGCTAATAACGGTTTCGCTAAGCCTAAGGTATGAGCAGCCGTTGTTACAAAAGAAAAGGAAGCCAGATAAGAACTGACGGCAAAGCCCACGCCGATTAAAATAGGCGATAAGGTCAAGATCGTCCAATAAAGCATTAACGCAGAAATCCAGGGGCGGGCAGTGCGCACCTGCCAGATAGCATTTAAAGTCTGTTCTAAGGTAAACATCATGGAGACGGCAGTAATGAGCAAAAAGAATAAACTGATCGCCGATAATTGCGCGGCATGGGCGACAAACGTTTGTAAATAATTCTGGATCACCTGGCCGGAGGTGGCGACAAAATTAGCAAAAATAAAATCCTGAATGGCCTGACCAAAGCGCCGAAATTCAGGAAACGCCGCCAGAATGCCAAAGCTGACGGTCATTAAAGGCACTAACGATAATAAACTGGTAAACGTTAAAGCGGCGGCGCGATAGTTGCAACCTACTTCATTGAAATGTTGTATCAATGCTTTGATAAAGTGGAACCCTTTTTTAATGGATGATAGCGACATCAGTATCCTTAGGGATGCAGATAAAATTTTTCCTGGGTTTTAAAAAAATAAAAAAGCTTAATAAACCAAGGCTTGAAATAATCGTTAAAATAAGCGCCAGCGGTAATTGACTGTGATTTTGCACATCCGCTAATACAATTCCCATAACGCCAGACGTTACCATCTGCAATCCTCCCTGTAAAGCGCCGGCCGTGCCTGCCATGGCAGTAAAAGGCGCTAAAGCGCCCATGTTGGTATTGGGGTATGTAATGCCAACGCCTAACATAAAAATAACCATGGGTAATATAATGCTGCTAATGCTGAGATGATGATATAAACCTGGAATTAACATAGTGATACTGCCGAGCAATAAAATCCATAAGCCAATTAATACCATATGATAATGTGAAATTTTGTGGGCGAACACTTTTGCGATAATCGAGCCGATTAATAAGCCGGTAATGGTAAAAATCGCCAGCCAGCCAAATAGCACAGGCGTTAAACCTAAGCGTCCCTGTAGTAAAAAAGGACTGACCATATTATATAAGGTTTCGCCAAAAAAACTGATTAAACCCGGAATAAAAAAGCCTAAGAAAATCTGATTGCGTAAAATAAATAAGTACGTATTAAAAATACCTTTAACGCTTTTTAAAGCAGGCAGTTCTGGTTTGCGTGTTTCGGGTAAACGCCACCATAATAATAGCAGACAAAGAATGCCATACATTAATAAAAAAACAAAACAAGCGCGCCAGTTAAGCAAATATTGTAAATAACCGCCAATAATAGGCGCACATAAAGGCGTTAAAGTAGACGCCATGCTGATATAAGAAGCGGCAGTGACAAAACGCGGTCCCTTGAAAGCATCGCACATAATCGCGCGCCCCATGGTGTCGCCGCAGCCCATGCCAATACCTTGCAAAATACGCGCTACAATAAACCAATAAATATTGCTTGAAACAATAGCCAGTATGCTGGCTACAATAAAAATAATTAAACCGATTAAAACGATCCGGCGGCGGCCGTAAATATCGGATAGCGGCCCGTAAAAAAATTGTGAACAACCATAAGCAAAAATGTAGCTAACTAGCGATATTTGTACCAGAGTGTTGCTGGTTTTGTAATCAGCGGCAATACTAGGCAGCGCGGGTAAATAAATCGTTACCGCCATCTGGCTAATGGTCATTAATAAAATTATAAAAATAACCAATAAATTTTGTTTCTTTTGCTCGCTTGCGTCTTGCATAGGATTAGTTCTGCCATACTTTTTTTAATAATTTCTCTGGAACAAAATTAAAAGGCACGACTTGTTTTACCATTAATATACCACCGGCTAATAAAGAAAAACCCGCTAGTATAATAGCGTAAATAGTGTGTCCATGAAAAATATAAGCTGTCATTGGGCCTAGCACTAAACCGACCGCAATTTGCGGCAGCGTAACGGTAATATTAAAAATACCCAAATAAATACCCATTTTAGTTCGTGGTAAGTCTGCGGCGACTATCGCGAGTGGTAATACGGTGACACTGCCCCACATAATGCCAAATCCTACCATACATACACTAATCAGCAGCCAGCTTTTAATAAAACCAAATAAAATTAAGCTGATGGCGCCGATCAGCAGAGAAACACCATGCAATAGTTTAGGATTTATTTTTTTCGATAAATTAGGCAGTAATAATGCGTAAATGACACTGACAAATTGATAAATGCCAAAATAAAAACCAGTATCTATCGTGCTGTGCGCTAAAATGATTTCATAACTTTTATTATGGGTAACAATCGCCCCAACCGGTAAGCCATAAACATGCTGGGCTAACGCCATGCTGAAATAAAGCCATACTGTAAAAATGGCGATCCAGGTAAAAATCTGAGTAGGCACAAAACTGCGAATCATGGGCGGCGTTTTTTTGATATTCAAAATAATTTGTTGAAATAAATGATAGGTTTTTTGCAAAAAATTAACTTGCTTGTGCCGTTTCATTAATAATTCTTTATGCGTAGGCACTTTTTCCCGGATAGTCCAGCACGTCCATACCGTACAGACTATTAATATAATAGCGCCTAGCCAGAAGGCAACTTGAATTGAAAAAGGCAGTAAATTATAGGCGAAATTTTTTTTAGGCGATGTGGAAAATCTTTCAAATAACCAGGGTAATAGGGCAGCGACACTGGCGCCTATGCCTGAAAGAACGGTTTGCCATGAAAAAGCGATGGTTTTTTGTTCATTAGGCGCTATGTCACCTACTAAAGCGCGTAACGCTTCCATACAACCATTTAAACTGCAGCCAATTAACCAGAATAATACAGCAGCTAGTAATACCGTGTTGCAAAAAGGCAGGAGGCATAAACAGAAAAAAGTAATCAATCCCCAGCCTAATAAATAAGGCCGCCGTTTGCCCCATTGCGTAGAGGTATCGTCACTGAGCTGACCAATCAGGGGCTGCATAATCAAACCGGAAATAGGGGCAGCCAGCCATAAAAAAGGTAACTCACTGCTGCTGGCGCCTAAAAATTTATACACGCTACTGGTATTGGCCATTTGCAGAGAGCTGGCAAATTGAATGCCAAAAGCGCATATCGCTAGATAAAATAATTGTGTGAGTGATAATAATTTAATACGCATAAGATTTAATTTTCATAGCTGCCATGAAGTTATCTTAACATATTGTTTTTTTAGAATTGCGCTTTTGCTGGACGTGATTGAAGCGAAATTGTGTAGGAAAATGAGAGATAATGTTGTAGGAAAAACATATGGGTTTGAGACTATGCCGGTTAGCCAGGGGGAAAGCCTTTTTGTAAACACGCCGTGAATACATCCGTGTAGGCTCACGTGCCGCTTCCTGCGGCACATGGTTTACAAAAAGGCTTTCCCCCTGGCTAACGAAAGAACGAAACATTGTTAATAGCTAAAAAAATAAAGCGCCATTAGCATGATGAAGGATAATATAAAAAATAATTATTACATAATATAACTCGCCCAGTTGCGTCTAAAATTGCAGTTAATGTGTTAGGCTTAACGAAGGAAACGTTATAGAAAATTTAAAACTTACTAACTTGAAATAAGGACTTCTTACCAATATTGAAATCAGGTGATTTTTTTTACTTATTTCATTGACAGTTTTTTTAGGTAAGATAAAAGGGTAATTTCTGAGAAATAGTTGATCATATCCATTAAAATCGGAGAATAGCGATGCCAATGTTAGATAAGCAAGAATGGGAAACATTGTTGCAACGGTTACGCAATAATGATCCTGGACTGACCCGTCTTGATTTGAAGTATAATTACATCAGCGATGCGGGTGCTAAAGAC
>JBEPVU010000107.1:0-6998 GCA_041690855.1 Gammaproteobacteria bacterium
CCGCGATAGGCCGGCACACAGCCATCACAAGGTGCTTGCTTTAACCATTCTTTAAAATGCGCATAATTCCAATCACAAGCAAAATCACAATAATTAACAATAACGGGCTCAGTATCATCGATTAATGCCAGCACCTGCATGACGGCATAGACAGGGCCTAACTGATGTGATTTTATGCTAATTATTTTACCTGTTGGGCAATATTTATTAAGAATTTCTCGCATCGAGTATGCGGGATTATTCAGATGCTCTTCGTTACAAATAAAAATAAAATCATGTTCGCCGGGAAACATAGCAATAACATAGGCAATAATCGGCCTGCTATCTACCATTATTAATGGTTTTGGTACTGTGTAACCTGCCTGGCGAAAACGCTCACCAAACCCTGACATTGGCACAATAATTTTCATATAAGTTAAGTTTATTTAATTAATTTCTGTCGGTACTTTTCAGCTTCCCAATTTAATAATTGATGAATATCATTTTTACTGAGATAATTTATTGATTCATCCTGGCACAAACGTAATAAGAGCAATGTCTGACACAACAGCATCTGCTGGGCGGTATTACTAATGTCCTGGCTGACTAATACGCCTTTATCCTTAATTAAAACATAATTTGCATTATCAGTTAAGATAACCGTAGTTATTGTTGATAAATTTTCAGCCATTAAATAAGGCGCCTTCGCTTTTAAAAAAACCACATGATCAGGATACATAGCACCAGCAATTGCTAATTGGAAGCTTAGCGGATCAGTTGCTAAGCTATGCATAACTGCTTCTACCGGTAATTGCCAACCAGTCGCTTGCTGGATTTTATTGAGATATTCATAATCAGGATCAATTGATTCTCTCGGCATACGTTGTAATCTTTCTTCTACCTCGTTTAATAATTTTTCGGCTGCCACACAATCATCAGCGCCAATTACTAAACCATGGTTAGCCAAAATTAATATATCTGGCTTTTCCTTAAGTTTTGCTTTAACCGCATGCGTTAACGCCAGACCAGGACGATGATAATCTACCCACACCCATTTTAAACCTTGCAATAATTCTTTAAGCAAATGTTCGCCATTCTTATTAACAGCCCAGCATAATGCGTTAATGGAATGCACATGCAGCACTACTTTGTGTGGTAACAATGCATGTAAAGTAGTTTCTATCGAAGGGCGTAAACTATTAGAATCAATGATATGTTTATTCACTGGATCTAATACATCATTAACAATATCCTGGTATATATTGTTTAAATTCACTGCCACAAAAATATTTTCACTTTCCGCATGCGCCAACCATTTACCCGATGCTTTTACCCATAAAATATCTTTTTCTTTAAATGAAATATTACCGCCAGCGCCTTGTACCAGCAAAGGTTGTTGGCCTAACCGTGTAGATAACTTGTTTAATGCCTGTAAAGCGTGTGTATTCATACTGAAATTGAAAGCTTATAAAGTGCATGATAGTATCAAAAATTAAGACTAGTGAAAATATATGACTAATACTATCCAACCCCTCTCAGGATGGAACCACTACCCTATCCAACCCTGTAAAATAATCAGACCCGAACGTTATCGGGAGCTACAAGCACAACCCTCCTGTATCGCACGCGGACAAGGCCGCAGCTATGGTGATGCCGCTTTAAACACCAAAGGCGCCGTCTTATTGACCGAGCGTTTAAATCGCCTATTAGCCTTCGATAAACACGCTGGCATTTTACAGGCTGAAGCCGGCATCACACTGGCGGAAATATTGGCTGTTATCGTGCCACACGGTTGGTTTTTATCCGTGACGCCTGGCACGCAATTCACTTCGCTAGGCGGTTGTATTGCGGCGGATGTGCATGGCAAAAATCATCATCATGCCGGCTCTTTTGGCAATTTTATCCTTAATTTCGAGCTAATTCTGGCGGGCAATACCCGCTTAATATGCTCACCGACTGAAAATGCGGACGCTTTCTGGGCAACGATAGGCGGCATGGGTTTAACCGGCATTATTGGCACAGCCACTATCAAGCTAATGCCCTTACCTAGTACACAAATGGCTGTTAAATCCATTGCCGCTGCGAACCTCGAACAAATTTTTACTCTCCTTGCTGATCCCGTTTATGATGATACCTACACCGTCGCCTGGATAGACACTTTAGCGACGGGATCGAATTTAGGTAAAGGCATTATTATGACAGCGCATCATCTGCCTGCCGGTGAATCGATAACGACTGTAAAAACGTTTAATAGAAAACTTACTATCCCTACTATTTGCCCTGATGGGCTGTTAAATAAATATACTAGTAAACTTTTCAACGCTTTTTATTATAGACAGCAACTACGCAACACCATCACTATTGTTAATTACCCGCAATACTTTTATCCATTAGACAGTATTGCTCATTGGAACAGGCTTTACGGTAAAAAAGGCTTTGTGCAGTATCAATGCGTTATACCTGAGCAACATAGCTTTGTAGCCATTAAAGCTTTATTAGAAAAATTAACGCAAGCAGGCTATCCTTCTTTTCTAGGCGTATTAAAACGTTTTGGCGCCAGCAATCCAGGACTGCTGAGTTTTCCTATGTCAGGTTATACGTTAGCATTGGACATTCCTCTGAAAGATCAAGCGCTTTTTCATTTACTGGATGCGTTGGATGCTATTGTTTTGCAATATGCCGGGCGTGTTTATTTAGCAAAAGATGCTCGATTAAAACCAGACATTTTTCGCGCTATGTATCCAAACTATCCTCACTGGCTAAAACAAAAGCAATTATTAGACCCGGAGAATCATTTCACTTCCAGTCTCGCGGAAAGATTGCAAATAGGTTATTAACCCATGGAAAAAAAGCCCATATTAATTTTAGGCGCTACTTCAAGTATTGCTCAAGCTAGCGCGGCCGCTTTTGCCAGACGCGGCTATCCACTTTATTTAGCGGCTAGAGATCAGGAAGAACTGACACGCATTGCCACTGATTTAAGCATACGCTATGAAATTCCTATTTTTTGCGGTTATTTTGATGCGGAAGCTATTAGCGTACATCAAGCTTTTTTTACAAAAGTATTAACTGAAACCCAAGGCCTTAGCGGTGTTGTGCAAGTATTTGGTTATTTATCAGCAACAGCCCCAGGCAAACAGCAAGAAGAAGACCTTAAAACAATTACTATTAATTTTACCGGCGCAGTCAGCTTGCTAAATCTTTGCGCTGATTATTTTGCGCAGCAACAAACAGGATTTATTATTGGCGTTTCTTCCGTTGCCGGCGATCGTGGACGCCAGAGTAATTATATATACGGCGCCGCAAAAGGCGCTTTAAGTTTATATTTGCAGGGATTGCGTAATAAATTATACTCTCAAAACGTTCGTGTTATCACTATCAAACCTGGTTTTGTTGATACGCGTATGATGTTCGGCAGGCCAGGCATTTTTTTAGCGGCTTCCCCTGATTATATTGGAGAAAGAATCGCTCGATCTATAAAGACTCAACGCGATATTATTTATTTACCCGGGTTCTGGCGCTATATTATGTTGATTATTAAGTTAATTCCTGAAAAAATTTTCAAACGCTTAAATTTATAGTCAAATTGATATATGAAAAGCTTATTTAAAAATTATTTTCACCTACTACGCCCCCAACAATGGCTCAAAAACAGTTTTATCTGGGTTGGCGTTTTATTTGGGCAAGCCTGGACCAACATACCTATTGTTACGCAAGTCCTTATTGCCACTTTAGCATTTTGTTTATTATCCAGCAGCGCTTATATCATAAATGATATTTTTGATTATACCCTTGATAAATCGCACCCTGAAAAAAAGCACCGGCCTATTCCTGCTGGCAAAATTAAAATTTCAACAGCATTAACGATTGCTATTGGCCTGGGAATTTTTGCGATAACCGCTGGCTTTTATTTATCCATAAAAATAGGCATTATTTTTCTCACTTATAACTTACTGAATATTCTTTATTCCTGGCGCTTAAAAAGAATTATTATTTTAGATGTATTTATTATTGCGACAGGTTTTATTTTAAGAATTCTGACAGGCACTTATGGCGTAGGAATACCACCCTCACACTGGTTATTAATCTGCAGTTTATTATTGACATTGTTGCTAGGATTCAGCAAACGCCGTTGCGACTATCGTTTATTAAAAGATAAAAAAACCAGCCATCACACTGTATTGCCACATTACAACTTAACATTGCTCGATACTCTGATAGCCATCTGCGCAAGCGGAACCGCTATCAGCTATAGCCTCTATACAGTCAGCCCAGAAACCGCACAAGCACATCCTGCCAGTGCGTTAATTTATACTATCCCATTGGTTCTATATGGCTTATTCCGTTACCTTTATTTATTATATGCCAATAAATTAATCAGTGGGCAGGATATTGCTAAAGAAATATTCCATGATAAACATTTATTAATAGTTATGTTAAGCTGGTTTTTATTAACTATTTATTTGCTCTAAATTTTTTAGCCAGTAGGGTGGATTAGGCCGCAGGCCGTAATCCACCGTTTTAATAAGCAATCATTGGTGGATTACGGCCTGCGGCCTAATCCACCCTACAACTACAATAAATACTCAAAATCTCAATAGGATGGGTATATAATTGCACATACTCTAGTTAGTCTCTCTGGAAAGCTTTTTGTAAACCGTCTGCCGCAGGAGCGGCAGCCGAGCGTACACGGACGTATTTATAGCGTGTTTACAAAAAGCTTTCCAGAGAGACTAACCGGCAACCCAAACCCGATAAACTAACCAGCATAATACAAATTCTATCGCATCCCGGAACCCAAGCCTATGCCCCTACTCCGTATCGCCGTCCCTGCTCCCCTCCACCAATGCTTCGACTATCTCCCACAAGCAGACTGGGACATCAACCAACTCCAACCCGGCATCCGCCTGCGCGTTCCCTTCGGCAAACGCGAAACTATCGGCATCTTAACCGATATCATCCAGACATCCACCGTCCCCCAACACCAATTAAAACACGCTATTGAGGTGTTAGATACTAGCCCCATCCTCAGCCCAACACTGATGAAACTAGCCCAATTCGCCAGCCAATACTACCACTACCCACCAGGCGAAGTATTTAGCAACATACTGCCAACCTTATTACGCAAAGGTAAAAACGCCCAGATAAAATCTGCCGCTGCCACTTCTATAGGCTTGGGCGAACAAATCCCTCCTTACGCGCTTAATACCGCACAACAAACCGCGGTTACCCGCGTTGGTCAGGCCTTGGGCGAATTCACTATATTTTTATTAGATGGCGTTACCAGCAGTGGTAAAACCGAAGTTTATTTACATATTATCGATACTGTCATTAAAAAAAATCAACAAGCGTTAATCCTGGTGCCTGAAATTGGCTTAACGCCGCAAATGCTGGCGCGCTTTCAACAACGTTTTCAGGTACCCATTGCCGTATTGCATTCCGGTTTAACGGAACGGGAACGCTTAGACGCCTGGTTATTAGCAAAACAGGGACAAATTCCGATTATTATCGGCACACGCTCCGCGCTATTTACGCCTTTATTAAATCCTGGCCTGATTATTATTGATGAAGAACATGATATTTCCTTCAAACAGCAGGAAGGCTTTCGTTATCACGCCCGTGATTTGGCGATTGTGCGGGCGCGTTTAGAAAATATTCCGATTATTTTAGGTTCCGCAACGCCTTCATTAGAAAGTTTACATAATGTAGAAAATCAACGTTATCATTTATTAAGTTTACCGGCGCGCGCTGGCAACGCGCTGCAACCGCATTTTCATTTAATCGATTTGCGCAATCAGACACTGGAAAATGGCTTGTCGCGGCCGTTATTAAATACCATGGCAAAACATTTAGCGCACAACGGCCAGATTTTAATTTTTTTAAATCGCCGTGGTTTTGCGCCCGTGTGGTTTTGTCATGGTTGCAGTTGGACGGCGCACTGTGAACGTTGCGATGTTAATTTAACCTATCATCAGCAGCCGCCTTCTTTATTATGTCATCACTGCGGCGCTACTCACGTTATTCCGCATCAATGTCCTAAATGTCAGAACCCGCATTTATTTCCATTAGGTTTAGGCACACAGCGAATTGAACAAACACTACAGCAACATTTTCCTGGCGTTGGTATTATTCGCATTGATCGTGATAGTACGCGGCGCAAAGGTACATTACACACCATGTTGGAAACGATTCATGCCGGTGAAAACCGTATTTTAATCGGCACACAAATGTTAGCGAAAGGCCATCATTTTCCTGATGTGACATTAGTGGCTATTTTAGATGCCGACACAGGTTTATTCAGCGCGGATTTTCGCGCAACCGAACGGCTGGCGCAGGTATTATTGCAAGTCGCCGGTCGGGCTGGCCGCGCTGAGCGTGCCGGTGAAGTGTATGTGCAGACATACAATCCACATCATCCTTTGTTGCTGCATTTAATCGAACACGGTTATAGCGATTTTGCGCAGGCCGCGTTAGCTGAACGCAATAGTGCTGGTTTACCGCCTTACACACACGCGGCCTTATTCCGCGCCGAAGCTATTAACGCGCAAGCTGCGGCAACATTTTTAACAGAGGTGCGTCAATTAGCCGAAAAATCAGCCGATAAAACGATAATGATTTTAGGGCCTGCGCCCGCTTTAATCGAAAAACGCGCTGGACGCTATCGTGCGCAATTATTGTTATTGGCAAAAGAGCGTAATTCATTACATTTATTGTTGAAACATTTGCTTCGTCAAATGAATCAATTATCTACCATTAAGCGTGTCCGATGGGCGTTAGATGTAGATCCGATGGAAGTTGTTTGATTTGTGTATCTAATAAAAATTTTATTTAACATACTCATCAAAATCAGATAACGGTTCGTTAAAATCATTTGCCATTTTAAACAAGCCTTTGGCTGTGCCTAAGCGACGTTTATGTTTTACTGGTTGTAAAACCACAAGTTTAGCTATGGGTTTATTATCTCTGGCAATTATCACTTCTTCGCCTAATAAAGCACGTTGAATAAGCTCAGATAAATG
>JBEPVU010000108.1:0-6976 GCA_041690855.1 Gammaproteobacteria bacterium
TGCCAGGCTATTTATGCAACGAACCCCCGTTTAAGCACGCTTAAACGGGGGTTTTATTTTGTCTTTTTATTTATTATGAACAATGTATAAATTAATATTTGCATTTTAAATTTAAGCTTGTAAACTTTAGTTTTAACTTAAACATACATTTAAAATTGAACCATACATCAAACACCTCTGCCGAATTGCCTTATTGGCTGGCTTTATCCGATGCGCCTGATATAGGCCCCATGACTTTTATTAAGCTGCTGGCTTATTTTCCCTCGCTAGCCAAGCTATTTGCTTTGCCGATTACTGAGATGCAAACGTATGGTTTTACTGAAGCATTACAGCAATATTTACAAAACCCTGATTGGAAACGAGTAGAAAAAGATCTACGCTGGCAGGAACAGCCTGAAAATTACATTCTTACTTATAATGATACGGATTATCCTCGATTGCTGCGCGAAACCCATGCCGCGCCGCCGATTATTTATGTAAAAGGCCAGCTAAAAACACTAAATTATCCCCAGCTTGCCATAATCGGCAGTCGTCATCCAACCGTAAAAGGCAGTGAAACGGCCTATGATTTTGCCTATGATTTAGCCAGCAAAGGCTTAACGATTACCAGCGGTTTAGCACTGGGTATTGACAGCGCAAGTCATCAAGGCGCATTAGCGGGCGGAGGCACAACGATAGCTGTTTTAGGCAGCGGACTTAATAAAATATACCCTTTGCGCCATAAAAAATTAGCTGAGCAGATCATTGAAAAAGGCGCGATTATCTCTGAATTTTCACCTGATATGCCTCCATTAGCCGCACACTTTCCGCGCCGCAATCGCATTATCAGCGGTTTAAGCCGGGGAGCGCTGGTCATAGAAGCAGCTATTCAAAGCGGTTCTTTAATTACGGCAAAATATGCCTTAGAGCAGGGGCGTGAGGTTTTTGCTGTCCCTGGTTCAATTCATAATCCACTCGCAAAAGGCTGTCACGCCCTACTAAAACAAGGCGCCAAATTAGTGGAAACCAGTGATGATATTATTGAGGAATTAAAAGCATCCTGTCCATTTTTAATATCCGATGTTCCCACAAACAGCAAGCCCCCTCTTGATTTAAGTCCGCTGGATGCCCATTATAGAAAGTTAGTAGCGTGTGTGGATTTTGAAGCCACGCCTATGGATGTCATTATCCATCGCAGTGGCTTGGCGGCTGAAGAAGTATCCGCTATGGTGCTTATGCTGGAACTGCAAGGCTTTATCCGGGCAGTAAATGGGGGTTGTATTAGATGTTAAAATCTAATATGTAAAATACAGGTGAATGCTATGAAAGAAACATCATTGCTTGAAGTATTACTTTTTTTAGTGGCCGACCATATAGCCGATCAACCCACAGCCGAACAGGAAAAACTGAAGGCGGAATTAGAAGAAGTCGGCGTCTCATTGGCCAAACTGATAAAAATTGCTGGCTGGCTTAAAAATTTATTACAAAACATTGAACAGCACGCTTCACCTAAGCAAGTGATGCGAATCTTCACTGAAGAAGAATGTGAAAAAATTGATCTGACGGCGCGTGGCTGTATTTTGTTTTTAGAACAAACAGGTGCTTTAAATGTAAAAATGCGTGAATGGTTAATCAATCAAGCGATGGAGGTAGACGTTGAAAAAATCGGCATAGAAGAATTGCAACATCTTTTATCTTTAGTATTATTCCAGCAATACGGGCATGAGCGTTTATTGAAGCAGGATAAAAAGAGCTTGATCATCACCAACCCGCAGGCAATACATTAACCAGGAATTTATAATGGCGAAAAATTTAGTAATTGTTGAATCGCCCGCCAAGGCTAAAACGATCAAAAAATATTTAGGTAAAGACTTTGAAGTGTTAGCTTCCTATGGTCACGTGCGGGATCTAGTGCCTAAAGAAGGCGCGGTAAATCCCGATAAGCGCTTTGCAATGAAGTACGATATTATTCAAAAGAATGCCAAACATGTCGATAATATTATTAAAGCCTTCAAAAATGCCGAAACACTTTATCTGGCAACCGACCCTGACCGCGAAGGCGAAGCCATTTCCTGGCACATTTATGAAATCTTAAAAACCAAAAAAGCATTACAGAAAAAACCTATGCACCGGGTGGTTTTTTATGAAATCACCAAAAAAGCGGTCAATGCTGCGGTAGCAAACCCGCGTGATATTTCCATGGAATTAGTAAATGCGCAGCAGGCGCGGCGCGCATTGGATTATTTAGTCGGGTTTAATCTTTCGCCATTATTATGGAAAAAAGTCAGACGTGGACTTTCAGCCGGCCGTGTACAAAGCCCGGCTTTGCGCATGATTGTTGAGCGCGAAGAAGAAATCGAAAAATTTACCGCAGAAGAATATTGGACAGTTATTGCTAACACACAATTTAACGAACATTTATTTGACGCCAGACTGGTTGAATATCAAAAAGAAAAACTAACGCAGTTTAGCGTTACCAATGGCGAGCAAGCCGATAAAATCAAGCAGACATTATTAAAAGCCGCTAAAGGCAAACTGCTGGTTACCAAAGTCGAGAAAAAACAACGCAAACGCAATCCTGCCGCGCCTTTCACAACCTCTACTTTACAACAGGAAGCTGCCCGTAAATTAGGGTTTACCGCACAACGCACCATGCGCATCGCACAACAGCTTTATGAAGGTATAGATGTGGGCAATGGCGCAGTCGGTTTAATTACTTATATGCGTACCGATGCGGTCAATTTAGCGGAAGAAGCGATTCACTCGGTACGCGATTTGATTGAACAACGTTATGGCAAAGAGAAACTGCCTGATGAAGCACGCCGTTACAAAACCAAAACTAAAAATGCACAAGAAGCGCATGAAGCCGTCCGGCCGACTGATCCGCATTTATTACCGGAAGAAATCAAACATAAACTGACGCCTGAACAACACCGGCTTTATGAATTAATCTGGAAACGCACAGTAGCCTGCCAGATGATTCATGCCACGATAGATACGGTTGCCATTGATTTAAGCTGCGGTACAGGCAATCGTTTTCGTGCGAATGGTTCAACCATTGTTGATCCGGGATTTATCGCTGTTTATCAGGAAGACCGCGATGATAATAAAAAAGAGAGTGATGAAGGCGAAGGAACGGTATTGCCGCTGCTGAAAGAAGGCGATACGGTCG
The DNA here is from genome assembly GCA_041690855.1 of Gammaproteobacteria bacterium. Lineage (GTDB taxonomy): Bacteria > Pseudomonadota > Gammaproteobacteria > CAIUAS01 > CAIUAS01 > CAIUAS01. The sequence continues at coordinate 3,152 of JBEPVU010000108.1, forward strand.
ATTTATTAGCCATTAAACCCGAACAACATTTCACAGAACCGCCACCGCGTTACTCCGAAGCCAGTTTAATCAAATCATTAGAAGAACATGGTATTGGCCGTCCTTCTACTTACGCAGCGATTATTTCAACGTTATTACACCGTGAATATGTTTTATTAGATCAAAAACGCTTCAAACCAACAGACGTAGGCCGCGTCGTCAATAAATTTTTAACCAGCTATTTTACGCAATATGTAGATTATGGTTTTACCGCAAAATTAGAAGATGAGTTAGATTCTATTGCCCGTGGTGAAAAAGAATGGGTGCCGCTGCTGGATGAATTCTGGCATCCTTTCCAGCATCTGGTGAAAGACGTGCAAGAAAATGTCAAACGTCAGGATGTAACCCAGGAAGCGTTAGATGAAGCATGTCCAAAGTGCGGCAAGCCGCTTTCTATCCGCTTAGGCAAGCGCGGCCGTTTTGTGGGTTGCATTGGCTATCCTGATTGCGATTACACGCGTAATATGGATGGCGAAACGACAACCGCCAGCGAACCTGAAGTCATTACTGATCGCAAATGTTCCGATTGCGGCAGCGATTTACATATCAAATTTGGCCGTTACGGCAAATTTATCGGCTGCAGTAATTATCCAAAATGCAAACATATGGAACCGCTGGAAAAACCGGCCGATACCGGTGTTGAATGTCCACAATGTCATAAAGGTAATTTACTAAAACGTAAATCCCGCTACGGCAAGTTATTTTACTCCTGCGAAACCTATCCGGCGTGCAATTATGCCGTTTGGAATGAACCCCTCCAGGAACCTTGTCCCAAGTGTGCCTGGCCTTTTCTGACGATTAAAGTCACCGTACGCAAAGGCACCGAAAAAGTCTGCCCTCAGAAAGGCTGCGGATTTGCTGCGCCCCTAGAATGATAATTACCCCCTGCAGAATACAAATTAGTCAGAGTATTTAAGAAAACCTTAAGGTTTCTCTGACAAAAAATTAGTATTATTAATAATTATACTATAGTTAAAAAAGTTAACGAATTATCAAGCTTGAAAAGAGGTGTACTATGGGTAAGGAAAAATCTGAACAAACAGACTCAGCAAAGAATACACCACCCCAAATTATTACTCAAGAAATCCCGGTTGTTCCTAATCAAGTTAGAATAGCGGATTTAAAAGGAAGTTCAAATCATTTGCTGAGTGAACAAGAAATTAAGCAGGCTAAAGAAAACTTAGATAAGCTTCAGCAAAAAGGAAAACCTATGCGTACAAAAGCGCGCCAAGGTAATGAATATATTCATACGGTAACACGATTAAAAACAGAAAAAGATGAGTTTATTGATTTAGTTATTTACAAGGATGGAAAAGTGGGTCAAGGCGCTTTTGGAAAAGTAAGGTGGGTACAAAATTTAGACACGGGAGAATGGATTTTATTAAAAATTGTGGATTTGAAAGAGAAAAATAGGATTGCTCGAGCATTTCTTAGTAAAGAGGGCGAAAGTTTAAAAAAAGTAGATTCAAAATCTGTTGGGAATATTATACGTGATGAGCAAGGAAAGAATGGTTACAGAGAGCAAATTTTAATTCCCATGACAGCGGTGCCTGGAATCGAGTTATATAAATTTTGTTGCGATGGAAAAAATCCTACTATGCCAATGGCGAAATGGCTAGAGTTAGCCGAGAATATGATCATTGCCTTACAGGAGGTACATAATAAGGGTTTATGGCATCGTGATATTAAAGCAGAGAATATGATATATGATCCCGTCACAGGAAAAGTGCAAATGATTGACTTTGGTATGGGTATAGAACATGCACTTGAAGCAAATAATTGTGACAAGTGTGGAAGTTTCCATACTATGGCGCCAGAAATTTATAATAATACAGGAGCCCATAGTGAGAAAAGTGAAGTTTATCAAATGGGTATAACTCTTGGAGAAGCTCTAGGATTGATGAGGGAGAATAATAATGGTCGTGGAAAAATTTTAGATAAAAATGATTTTAGATTAAATAGCAATACACGTTTACCTGACAAAAAGATGCGTGATGCAATGATTGACTTGTTGGTTAGCATGACAGCCCCTGATCCAAGTAATAGAATTACGCTGCAACAAGCCAGAGATAAGTTAGAAGTATTGCAAAAAAATGTAATTATATCTTTAAATTCATTTAAAAATATAGCTTATCTGGATTTAGCCGAATGGCGTGATTTAACGACTGCAGAAAAAATGGCGCTTAAGGAAAGTCTTACAATAGGTTTTGATCAAGTTCAATTGATTGATACAAAGAAAAAAGCTTGTTTTGAGGATAAAGAAATTTTAACCTTACGTAAGGAGCTGCAAGAGAAGGGAATTCCTGTTTCTTCAGAAGTGCAATGTGTTAATTCTGAAAATGCTAATAATAAGGTTAATGCTGATGTGCTAATACAAAAAAATATGGAAGATTTCAAAGGAAATAATATAATAGTCAATACTTTTCAAGTAACTTCAGGAGTTAATCTGCCAGAACCACAACGTGATAATATGCATCGCATTCAAGCAGAATCAGGCAAAAGTAAAAAAGATTATAAAAAAGATGTGGATGATGCTTTAAAATCACGCGTGTTAACTAAAAAAGAAAAAGAACTTATCACTGATTCTTTAAATCAAGAAATTACTCGTCTTGAAGGAAAATATAAATCTAACAAGATTGCGAAAAATCGCATTAAAGCTATAGAAACGAGTATTCAGAAGTTTTCTCCTGATTTATTAATGACTTGTGCGGAAGCAATCACTGAGCTAAAAAATCTTGAGAAAGAGATGTTATCAACTAACAAGTTATTTTACCATGTTGAATTAATAACAAAGGGTGTTTCTATCAATATGGCTGAGAGTAAGAAGACTGTTCAAGCGATTAGAACAGGATTGGATGAACAAAATCTACTAGATTTAAAACTTGAAACGCATCGCCCCCGACTTTGCCTGCCAGGAAAAACTTAGCGCCTGGTTGATAAAATCATGTTATCAAATTATTACAACGTATCAGAATAGAAGATTCTTTAACATGTTTTTATAAATTATTGAAAATTTTTCGCTTGAAAAATACTGATATTCTTTTTCTCTGCTAGTGTTAATGGGATCGCTGTCATCCTTGGATTCAAGCCCTGGATGACACATAATTAAACCATCATTACCAATCGCCTGAAAAAAATGCGCAAATAATTGTTCATACTGATCGGCATTTTTAAAATCATAAACACCTGCAAACGAAGAATTGTGCGGAATATTATGCTGGATTAATTCCCGCTGCAAAGCGTTGCCGCCAACTAAATATAAAATTAATTTTTTCAAAGGGGCAGGCGAGTGCAACAATTGTATTAAATGAGCAGGATTAATATTACGCACCCAACTATTATTTTTTCTTAAGCGCTTCTCATAGCAATCTAAAAAAGCTTGCCTGATAACAGGAAAGCAGTGAATATGTTGATGTCCATCCATAAAATCGGGCAGACAGCCCATTGCAGCTTCAAAAGCATCTAGTTGGCAGTTTAATTCATTATAAATTTCAGTGTAATTAATTTTTCTTAGTTGCGCACTGATGAGCAGTTGAGTTAATGAAGGAAAAACACCAATCGGCGCCGTAAAAGGCATGTTGCTTAAAGGGTTCCCCTGCGTAAGATTAAAATGCAGGCCAATACTAATCTGGTTTTTATAAGGCTTAAGCCAATGGGCATGTTCAAACCAATCAGGCGAAGTGACCAGGCAACTGGTAGCAGAAAGCCGGTCATTGGCTATTAATTGAATAATCCCCTGCGAAATAGCCAGGTTTTGCGCATAATCATCAGCGCACAGGATAATAG
>JBEPVU010000109.1:0-6904 GCA_041690855.1 Gammaproteobacteria bacterium
CCGTGTTATCGCTGCTAATATGCTGGATGATTTGTTCCAGCTCATCTAATACCGGCGGACTGATGGAATTAGTGGAACGACCAACGCGATCAAAATGAAGCCAGACGATGTTATTGCTGTCTGTTTCTACACGCCAATTTTGATAGTGTGTTAATTCTTTCATGCGTCTACTCCTTCTACGTTTTCAACCAGCATCGCACCGCCCTGGCCTCCGCCAATACACAAAGCCGCTATGCCCCGTTTCGCTTTCATACGTTTCAAGACATTTAATAAATGCAAGGTAATGCGCGCACCGCTGGCGCCCACAGGATGACCAATCGCCACACCGCCACCATCGACATTTAAACGTGTTAAATCTAATTTACCCACGGCGCTGTCCCAGCCAAACTGCTGGCGGCAATAATCCGCATCTTCCCAAGCAGCCAGACACGCTAACACTTGCGCAGCAAATGCTTCATTAATTTCCCAATAATCAATATCACTTAAAGCCAGCTGATTTTGTTTTAATATTTTTGCGCCGACATACGCAGGTCCTAATCCCATTTCAGCAGGATCTAATGCTGCCCAGGCTACATCTACCACTTTACCTAAAACAGGTAATTGATAACGTTGCACGGCTTCTGCGCTTGCTAATAATAAAAACGCTGCACCATCTGTCACTTGCGAACTATTGCCGGCAGTTACCATGCCAAAAGGTCTATCGAAAAAGGGCTTTAATTCAGCCAGCTTTTCTAAGGTTGTTTCACGGCGCAAACCATCATCGGCTAAATAAACGTTACCTGCCGTATCATAAAGCGGCGTCATTTCATTAGCTAAATAACCACTATCGGCTGCATGCGCTAGACGTTTATGACTTTCTAACGCAAAAATATCCATCTGTTCGCGGGTGATATGAAAACGATAAGCAATTTTTTCTGCCGTCTGCCCCATGGATAATCCTACCAGGGGATCACTTAAACCACGTAATAAAGCGACAATCGGCGTTAATAAATTAAGTGGATTTAATTTTGCAAATACCGCTAACTTAGCGCCCATCGTTTTTGCGCTATTTAAAGCGGCAAACCACGCCACCATGCGGGGATTATATAGCAATGGCGCATGGCTCATTGCTTCCGTCCCGCCTGCCATAATTAAATCATAACGTCCCAGCGCAATATCCTGCACAGCGTTATCTAATGCCTGCAAACCCGATGCGCAATTGCGCTGCACCGTAAAGGCAGGCACGGCTTTGCCGCAACCGGCACGCCATCCAATCACGCGGCTGATATTAGCTTCATCTGCGCCTGGCATCATACAACCGGTGATGACTTCTTCAATCTGTTCCGGCGCAAAAGAATGTTTTGCCAGCAAAGCACGGCAAACCTGCAAACCTAAATCAGACGCCGAAAAAGGCCCAGGTTTTCCACGCGCTTTCAACATCGGCGAACGTAACCCATCGACAATATAAACCGTCCTGGGTAAAGCTGATTTTGTTTTAGCCATATATATATTATTCCTCTAAAAATAACTTTTTACTGTCATCCTGAGAAGTGCAACGACGAAGGATCTCTCTCTATAAGCGCCAATCCAGGGAGATCCTTCGTCGCTAACGCTCCTCAGGATGACATTCCAGAATGATATTTAAAATAATCCGCTGCAAATTCATCCACCGCAATCGCATCTCGTCTAGCTTCTTCTGCTGTTCTTAATTGTTGTGCTTCAACCTGCGTCAAAACACCTGCTTTTAGTGCATTGGCTAACCGTTCATCTAAATTATCGCTCTCTATCATAACACCATTGTGAACAGCTTCTGACAATTTTTTCTCAATAGGTGCTACTGCCAGCACTTTTAAAAAAGCTTGTTCAAGCCGACCTACATTATCATCGGATTGTTTACCTCTATAACAATATTGCGTCATGCGATCACGAAACGCTGAAGGTAATTGCATTTTTTGTGCGAGCTGCTGGCTTAAGTGATCACTTGGACCCTGATAAGAACGTCCTAACGGGAAAATAACAACTTTGAGTAAACAGCCTATTATTTTATGGGGAAAATTTGCAAAAAAATTATCAAAGGCTTTTTGAATATTGGCTAAGCAGGTTTTCACCGCCCATTCGACATGTATGAGATCATCGGTCTTATCCGTTTGATCCTGATAATATTTTAAAACACTGGTTGCCATATAAAGATTACTGAGAATATCGCCTAAGCGCGCCGATAAACGCTCTTTACGTTTTAAAGCGCCGCCCAACGTCAGCATTGCAATATCGGCCGTTAACGCCAGCGCCGTACTCATACGCGTTAATTGCCGGTATAAATTCGCTAATGTACCTTGCTCAGGCGCTTTAACGAGATAAACACCCCCTAAACCCATTGCAAATGCGCTCATTAAATTACTCGCCGTAAACCCGATATGATTTAATAAAATTTGATCAAATTGAATAAAATTCTCCACCGTATCTTCTGCATTCACCAAGGCCATTTCAGCACGCACAAAAGGATGACAGCGCAATGCCCCCTGCCCAAAAATAATTAAATTACGCGTTAAAATATTAGCGCCTTCTACAGTGATGCTAATGGGAACCGCCTGGTGCGGTAAGCTTAAATAATTGCGCGGGCCATATTGCACACCACGGCCTGCGTGAATATCCATCGCCCAATCCAATACTTTACGCGCCATCTCCGTCATATGATATTTTGCAATGGCGGAGGCCAGCGCTGGCTTAATCCCTGAATCCACGGCAGCAGCCGTTAAACGGCGTATAGATTCCAGCATATACGTATAACCTGCAATATCCGCTAAACCTTCTTCAACCCCTTCAAATTTTCCTATTGGCAATTTAAATTGTTTGCGTAAATGCGCATAAGCGCCGGTGGTGAGATAAGCCAGTTGACTGATACCTAAACTTAAAGCAGGCAATGAAATACTGCGGCCAATAGATAAGCACTCCATTAACATACGCCAACCCTGCCCCATCATCTGCACACCGCCAATAATCCAATCCAGCGGAACAAACACTGCTTTACCACGTACAACACCATTCATAAAGGCTAAATCAGCGGGTAAATGTCTATTACCAATTTCCACTCCTGGATGATTGGCTGGCAATAAGCATAATGTAATGCCAATGTCCCGCTGATCACCTAATAGCTGCTCAGGATCATACAGTTTAAAAGCAACACCAATAACTGTAGCAACCGGCGCCAGCGTAATATAACGTTTCTCAAAATTAATTTTTATGCCGATAATTTCTTTGCCGGCATACACACCTTTACAAATAATACCCACATCCGGCAAAGCGGTAGCATCACTGCCCGCTTCTGTTGCCGTTAAACCAAAACAAGGAATTTCTTCGCCACAAGCTAAGCGGGGCAAGTAATAATTTTTTTGTTCTGGCGTACCATAATGCACCAGTAATTCACCCGGGCCTAATGAATTAGGCACCATGGCGGTAACGGCCGCGCTGGTAGAACGCGTTGCAATTTTGGCGATAATAGTAGAATGCGCAAGCGCTGAAAAACCTAAGCCACCATATTCTTTAGGGATAACTAAACCAAAAAAACGTTCCTGTTTTAAATACTGCCAGACAGCGGCGGGTAAATCATGATAATCATGCGTAATTTTCCAATCATCTAACATACTACATAATGTTTCGACTTGATTATCAATAAACAGCTGTTCTTCCACACTTAACGCTGGCAATGCAGTATGCATTAACTTCTGCCAATCCGGCCGACCTTGAAATAATTCCGCCTCCCACCAGACATCACCCGCTTCCAATGCAATACGCTCAGTTTCACTCATCGGCGGTAATACTTTGCGTAAACGATTTAAAATAGGCTTAGTAATAATAGCCTGCCGTACTTTAGGATGACCAAAACAAACAGCAATAATGATTAAGCCTAACCAGCACAACATTAAAAATAACCAGGGCGGTGTTGTAATAATGGTTAATAAAAATAATAAAATACCAAACCCTGTCGCCCAGACTGGCAACGGTGGCCGTAACGCCGCGGTAATACTTAAAAAAACAAGCACTAATATTAATTGTAAAACAAACATTTGCATTTTTTTTCCTGTTTCATTTTATATTATAGTCATTACAGATGAATTTTCAGGTTTTTTATTTTTCATCTGTCATCCTGAGGAGCGTTAGCGACGAAGGATCTCCCTCTATTTGTCTTCCACAAACAAATCCATAAACAACGGCACTTCTGGATTCAACGCATATTGACTAAAATCCACTATGCCCTGCTGCTTCAACACATCTTCATCAATAAAAAAATGCCCTGTCGTTGTTTTACTTGGACGGGTTAAAATATAATAAGCAGCATCAGCCACAATACGTGGCTTGCGGCTGGCTTGTAAAATTTCAGGCGGAAAATTAAATTCAATCGCCGCTGTCGCAATCGTCGTGCGCGGCCACAATGAATTTGCCGCAATGCCGTATTGCTTCAACTCTTCCGACCATCCCAACGTACACAAACTCATTCCATATTTAGACATAGTATAAGCCACATGATCTTTAAACCATTTTGCCTGCATATTCAACGGCGGCGACAAAGTCAGAATATGGGGATTTTCTGCCTTAGCCAGATAAGGAATACAAGCCTGGCCGCACACATAGGTCCCCCGCATATTAACATCCATCATGAGATCAAAACGTTTCATAGGGGTTTGCAACGTAGCGGTTAAACTAATCGCACTGGCATTATTAATCAGCACATCAATACCACCAAAATGTTCCGCTGCCTGTTTGACGGCCGCTGCAACGGCTTGATCATCACGCACATCCAGCATAATGGGTAAGGCACGCCCGCCTGCTTTTTCAACGTGTTCTGCCACCGTATAAATAGTACCTGCTAATGTAGGATGCGGTGTTGCCGTTTTAGACGCAATGACAATATTAGCGCCCGCTTCAGCACAACGCAGCGCAATTTCCTGTCCAATGCCTCTGCTCGCACCAGTAATAAAAATAGTTTTATTTTTTAACGTTGCCATACTTTTCTCTATCTGAATAAATTTATTTCCCGCCACGATAATAAACCTGGTTTTATTTTATTAGCAGGATCGATACAGTCTTCTCCTAAGGTTTTCGCATAGGTAACCTGCCATGCTATAGCGGGTTGATGAAATTGCTCTATCCACGCGGTTATTTGAAATAGCGCTCCTTTTTCAAGCAAAACCTGCTCATTAGCCTCTATGCCTATTACAATACAGACATCAGGCATTAGTTGTTGAATAATATAATGTACAGACTGATCATTATAACTCAAACGGCAACTTTTACCCACCAACCAGGGATGTATTAGCATATTCTCTGTTGGAGAATACACTATACACGCACTATCGGGTATGGTTAATAATTGCTGTTCTCCTTCCTTTAAACCCACCGTTACTGCTTGTAACATTTGATGATAAATCGTCAAATTATTAGCCATTCGCATTTGCAGTTGACTGTTTTGTAAACTAGTTATTGCCAATAAACTAAATAGAAATAAAAAAAGTAACACGGTTACTAAAATAACGCCCGAATGTTTTTGTAACATGTATGATTATTCTGGCTCACGAATTGCAGTAGTGGCATTCCACTCTTGCCGCAATAATCTATCGCCCTGGGTCGCCACTGGCTCAATACTATTCAATAATAAATTTATCTGCACACTAACAATTGATCGCCAATCAGAAGCTGCCAGATTTTGTACGGGTAAATAATTAATTTTTTTACCTTCTTTAATGCCAAACTTAATTTGCATATTTTCAACGCCCTCCGCCACTTCCTGCGCTAGCGTAGCCGGCTGATTAATATCGCGCTGATATAATCCATAAATGGGCATGCCTGTCACATTTTTACGGTTCGTTTTGCGAATATAGTAAAAAACAGAGGTTAAACGTCCTATCTGGCTGGTACTATCATAAGATTGCGTCAACCCTGGCCTGATAGTAAGCAGATTATTTTTTACTGTATTCACTTGCACAAGGTCTGCATGTGCACAATCTGCTATCAGTAAAATATCGCCCGCTTTATCATTAGATTTTTCTGATAATTTAATACTTTCAGGAGTAGTAGAAATTACTGTTATATTTTCAGGCACCATATTCTGCACCAATAATATATCACTGTTTAAAACAGCATTACGTATAATGTCATCTGGCAAATGAACGGGGGAAGAAGAAATAGCTTTATGCCAGGCGGCAATACGTGTTTCCGGCAAGAAGCGTATATTCATGCCGTTTAATGGATTTAATGCTAAACTGCTTAAAGGTAAACAACCCGCATAACCAGCCGTACGTATCGCTTCACTTAACAGATAGATAGCAATACGGCCATTTTCCTGCATATGGGCTAATGCCTGTGTTAAGCGATAAGTTCGTTGGTTACTTAGATAACATAATAATACGCCGCCTATCAGCCATAAACCTAACGCGCTGGCAATTAATAACTCTGTTAACGATGCGCCATTATTTTTATTTTTCATGATTTCTGTCCTGAGATTTGCTTATCTTCATCTAGCGAAATTAATTTTAGTTGCGTCAGGGTACGTGAATACGCTGATTGCATACTACGTAAAGCGACTAACTGCGCTTCTGCAAATCCCAATAAACCCACATTTAAAATAAATAACGCTATTAGAAGTTCCAGTAAGCTATACCCTCTTCGCTTTTTTCCGTTTATATATAAATATTTTATTTTTAAAGACATAAAATATACTATAAACAGCCAGTTAGATGCCGTCAAGCATAAATTGACAATAAACCAAATAAATTTTATTGTTATAACGACTCTTTTACTTAAAATGGCTTAATAACATGTCTGATCTTAAAACCAAGCGTTGCTTGCCCTGCGAGGGAGGCATTCCGGCGTTATCGCCAGCAGTGGTGGCGGAACACCTGCAAAAACTGAATCACTGGCAATTAGCTAA
>JBEPVU010000110.1:0-6894 GCA_041690855.1 Gammaproteobacteria bacterium
GATAAAGTGTCACCGCTTGCCAATCGCCACATAAATCACGCCTAATATTTATGCGGGTGGGAAGTGGATATTTGTTACGCAATTCAATGGCTGTGATATAGGTATTGTTATAAACCCATGAAACCACTGGATGCGCTACGACCTTATCGCTATAGATTAAGTTCGATAATAATTTCTGTGTGTGCATGGGCGCACGGGTGATGCCTAATGGATTATTTAATAATCGCTCAGGCGCATAGAGTTGTTGCCAGGCGAATCGTGTTAAGGTGACATAAGCGTCATTATCAGAAACCGCTACTGCTTTTGAATCATCTGCCACTTTATACGATGCTGTTTGGCTATTACTAATGATGGCTTTTACGGCTGGCTGATTCGTATTATTTTGCTGAATATCAACGATAGTATTGCTGTTATCCGCTTTATCACGGGTGGCTATATCGATTAAAACAACTTCGTTGGTATCTTGCAAAGTGACATAAATACGTGTGCTGGAAATAGATTTTAAGGCTGTTAAATACAAGGATTTATCATTATTAATGATACGCAATTCATCCGTTGTTAACGCGCCTTTTGCATCAAAGGTAACATGCGTTGGAAATAATATTCTTTTTTCTTTACCAATAGGTAAATCAATAGCAATAGGATCACCCTTCCATATCACATGTGTTCCATTATCTTGTGCTGGAAAATATTGCTGAAGTTTTTGTATTTCTGCCTTCGATAATAATAAGGGATCGGCCAGTGCAATCGTGGTTGACAGCATAAAAATGATTGATGTCATGAGTAAGAAGCGATATTTCATAATCCCTCTCAAATATAGGTTTTTAATCGGATGGGTTCTGATACAAAACCTGCCAGTTGCAATCCGTAAGGATTATCGTGTTGTGAAATATTGGCGCGCACGAGTTTTAAGGGATATAGAATTTCAACATCTTTAACAGGCTGATTATTTTTGTATTCTGTTAGCCGCATTTTGAGATCCACTTCCCACGTGTTATCACTGAGTTTTTTAACGTTAGTGGCCTCATAAGCAGCGCCTTCCATCCCTTGTAAATAACGCTGTCTCTGCACTTGACCGGATATTTTTAAATCTTCCTGATCTTGTAATAATTCAGCTTTAAAACTTGGCGTTAAGTATGACCAATAAATATGGAGATTATTGAGATAATCTTGGGTACCCTCATGCGGCCAATAATTAATTTCCTGCCATATTTCATAAGCAAAGCTGTAAATCAGTGGATCCGGTATAGCGCCTGCTTTTAAGGTGGCGCCATTGGTAATATCTGGTGGGATATACACTGTCATGCGTGATGGAGCGGTCATCCAGCCTATACAGCACGAAAGGCATATCAGTAATAAGATAAAAATAAACTGCTTTTGCAGTTTGATAATGCGTTCGTCTTTATCTTCTTTTTTCCACGTATCGAATAAATGATTGATTACGGACATGTTCATCTCCTGACTGACCATTTGCCCTGGCGTTGTACATACTGCACTTTAAAAAAGCGTTGAAAGAGGAAATTGTTTTGTAATTTTTTAAAAATTAATTGTTGGTAATAGCCGTAAGGCTTACCGTATTTCACTTTTTGCAGGCGACTCAATAAAAAGCGCGTCACATGTATTAATGAAACAATCGCTAATGCGGTGCCTATCCAGGCATAGCCAAATAAAAGCTTGCTCAATAGGCTTAAACTCAATCCATTTGTCACCAGCGTACAACTGCCAACAAAAAGCATTTCGCCTAACGTGCAATCTTTATAAATCGGCATTTTGTGATTGACATGATTCAATATCACAAGGCACCTCTAATTATTGGATGAAGGTATGATGCTATAGCCGCCGTAAATTAAGCCAATTGCTAACGCTGCACACACTAATCCGACAATCAGCATTTTGAAAAAATGCCCATAATCTTATCGGTCATGTACCGTGTTATAAGCTTTAACCAAGCCAGCGGCCACAGCAATCAGTGTTATCACGCCTAACACAACACACGTGATACTTAATATTCGATAACTTAAATTTCCGCCCACATCGATCCAATCATTGCTGCCATTCGCAAGGTCTTTGTCGGGCGGTTTAGGAATTTCAGCCCATACAGGTGATGTCATCAACATAATAAACATTAACAATAAGAAATCTTTGCAGCGTTTCCACCCGTGTTTCATCATCAATCCCTCAAAAAAAAACCCTTTGCGGCTCGCAGGGTTATATGAAATTTACTAAAGGATTTCCTGTTTAAATCCCACAGGAAATAACAATTAAATAAAAACCAGAGCAGTCATTAAAGTCACTATCAATAAAATTCGCATAACTTTTTGAATGGTCAAATCGATTTCAATTTCATGATGGCGGAAATGATTAATTTCGCCATACACACACCAGGCTGCCCATAGAAAAACAAACGAAAGCAAAATAGTTCTGATCAAAACACTCAGTTTATCGGGTGCAATACCAGCCGCCATTTGAAAAGCTGATAAAGCACTATCACCCAGCAGCATGACTGGCACCTTTATTTAAATTAATATAATCACCTTTAATCGGTGCTACCGTGCGTGGCTCAATGGATGTGTGGTTAAGTGCCTGTTCAATGCCTTTTTTAATAGCTTGCGCATCTTCTAACAGTCCATTGTGTAACTGGCCGTGTGTATCCTTGTACTGGCTATAATGAAATTGAATACGTGTATTAGCCGGTTGTTCTTTCTGCGCTTTTAAAATCAGGGGTTGAATCGCATTTAACTGATTTAATATTTGCACTAAATACATTCGCTCTTGATCAACACCTGCAAAACATTGAAAAGTGGTAAAGCCAAAAGCTAATAAAAGACAGATTGAAATAATGTGTTTCATTTTCTCCTCACACATACTTTTTAAAATAAGTTGCAGATAACATAGCCACCATGCCTAACAATATGGCCTGAACCCATAAAAACAGAACAGGCATTAAAGGTAGTGGCAAACTGAGATAAATAAATAAAGGAATAAAAAAGCAAAATCCCCACAAATATTTTGTTCGATGAAAAATAAAGGTCGTTTCACGGGCGCCTTGAAATTTTCGAATATCACGCTTCACTAAACCATCAGCCGCAAACACGAGTATGATTAAGGCAAACAAAGGCAATGCTGATAAGAAAATCAATAAGCGTGACAAGATAATTTCTGTTACAGTAATTAATAAATTTACTGACTGTTGAACAATAGGTTTTTGCAGTAGCCCAACATGATTAACAAAATTTAATACGGTTTGATGAAATACAAAAAACCAATGAAGTAAAATTTTAGCTAAAGGTGATACATTCTCTGAAATAAAATTTATATTCAAAAGCGCAAGACTTTGTGCCTGTTGCAAAGCCCTATTTTGTTCAAGTGCAATGGTTTCTACTAAAAACCCTATTATTAAAACCAGCCATGCCATCATGCTAATGATTAGCGTTTTTATTACAGCAAAAATTAACGCACTAAAAATGCCAGGCGGCTTATTCTTTGTTCTTGCAGGTGTTTTTTCACTCACGATAAATTCCAAACCGATACGGGTTTAGATTCACCATTACGAATAAGTAACACATAGGGAAGTGGTACCTGCCCTGCGCTTTTTTGTAATTTTCCATTATCGTGGTTCAGCGTAATGCGGCCTTGCGAAACTAAATCTTGTGGTATTTGGTTAAATTTAGCCCAACGACGGATGGCATTATCATCTGCATAACCTACACAATAAATATCCAATACAACACCTGGACTATTCTTTATATCCGCTACTAGATTAGGCAGCATGACAAAATCAAAACTATTTTTAAGATCAGTAAAGAAAGCAATACGATCACCTAATTGCAGCCGCATTTTATTCTTGGGATGATTTTTCATAGGATTAAAGGGAGATAAGTCAAATGATTTAATAACAGGCTCATGGCTATATAATTTTAAAAGTGCTTGGTGTACCGCCCTGTCAAAAGCTAATTCACGTGCTAATTTGTCATGTTCTTCCTTCGCTACTACTTCTGCAAAATGCTGTTGCTCTTGATTATTCTGTGCATTTAATCCTAGCACTTCGGGCGGTGAAAGCTGCGGATACCAATGACCATTAATACCTCGCATCAATTGTTGGTAGCGTATCCATTCATCCGGCGTTAATTCCCATTCCTGTGCATTGCCTACGCTTGTCGTATTAATTGTTGTATTTTGCGTAGTTGTGCTTGCTTCTTGGGTATTATTAACTTCTTGTGCATAAGCAACATTGGCTAATAAAAAAAACAGCAGTAAAAAACCTCTCATAATGATTACCCTTGCAAAGAAATCTTTACATATTGATCATGTGCATTTTTAAATTCTACCTGTGCTGCGTCATAATCAGCCGCAGCAATCTTCCAACCTGCTACTGTGTCGCCTACCGCAAGCGGTGTAATGTGGCTAGCATAATCAATTGAAACAAAAGGCTGTTGTGAAATCACATCGATTGAAATGACATGAAATGGCAGAACTTTAGCATCCAGGTATTGTTTGGAATCGTTACTACTAGCAACGGCTTTTTTAAGGTCTAGCATCTGTGCATCAACATCGTTTTGCATAGATGCCAATTGGCTAGATACTTTTTGAACATCACTTGTTTTTGCTAATTCATTTACTGATTTTTGAATAGAAGATAAATCATTACTAATGCTAGTTA
The DNA here is from genome assembly GCA_041690855.1 of Gammaproteobacteria bacterium. Classification (GTDB taxonomy): domain Bacteria; phylum Pseudomonadota; class Gammaproteobacteria; order CAIUAS01; family CAIUAS01; genus CAIUAS01. The sequence goes on from JBEPVU010000110.1 coordinate 4,661, forward strand.
ACGCTATTTTGAAACTTTGGGAATTTTGTGGGCTTGAAGTTAACTGCTGTAATTGATTATTAATGTCACTCAGTTGATTTAAAATAGTCAAAGTTTGTTTGTTTTGACTTAAGGTTAAATTAGTTACATCATTACTTTGTTGATGAACAGCAAATAGGATAATTAGCAATAATAAAAATCCTATTACTGCTCCTAAACTTAGCAATATCCATTTACTTCTCGCACTTAATTTATTCATCGTGTCACGTAAATAACTTAACAAGCTAATTCGCACAGTGGTTTCTCCTTCTTGAACTGGTTTTATCCATTTATTGATTAGTGATTTCATAAATAACCTCCTGTTAGCTTGCCTGTTTTATTTTTAGATCATCAGCGTCAATACGCATGTATTGTGGTTTAATTTTGAAATTCACCCTGCGATTCAGTGGATCTTGAACAAGATAAAATGCAGGGCCCGCTAAGGTAGTAAGCGCGTCTTTTAAAGGCATGGGTCCGAAGTCACGATAAATGGCCGGTAATGGTTTTGTTAATGTGATTTTAAGCGCATGACTCATTTGATCAGTCAGGATTAAGCTATAGCCGCTTAAACGCAACACATCATTCATTGCATCGCCTACTGTTTGTATAGCCTGAGGGAACCGCACCTGAATAGTTTGTGAAAGCAAATCTACCTGTGAAATGCTGGGTTTATTTTCAACGGTCAGGTAACGACCTATTTGCATATTGCTAGTGCTGGCAAACACATGATTACTTAAAGTCAGTAGAAGTACTGCAGCTAAAAATTTTAATGAGCCTTGAATAAATCTAGGATAAAAAGTATTACAGCGCATTAAGGTAAATCCAAGCATAAGCAACATCCTCTTCGTAAAAAGCGGCAATAGTTATAAATAATTTTTTCGTTGATAATGGTTTAATCGTTGATTAGCGACCCAGCAATAATCTGGATTGTTATCAATCAGTATGGCATGGCGACCTAATCGTAAGGCCGCTTCCCCTGTTGTTCCACTACCCGCAAAAGGATCCATCACGATGCCATTGACAGGTGAAAGTAATTTGATAAAAAAACTAGGTAACGTAATAGGAAATGTGGCTGGATGCTGGCGATTTTTTGTTTCAGTGGAAAGTAAAAGTACATTACTCGGTAAAACTGTGTTTTTATTTAGCCAATTCGATAAGTTACGTGCAAAGCCGCTACCCGTTATCGAATAAGCAAGTCTTTTATCATTTTCAGCTAATCGACTTAATCGATTCCTGGTAGATTCAGCAATGGGTATGCGTACCGCTGCTTGATCGATAAATGGCCGTTTTGATTTAGCGAGATGAAAACAGTGTTCCCAACCATCACGTAAACGTGTTGGCCAGTAACCAGGCATTGGATTTTTCTTTACCCACACATAATCATCAATACAGTGCCATCCTAAAGAAGTTAAACGATCAATCGTTTTCCAAACATACCGATGGCGTACGCCATTAACTATCTTGTCTTTAATATTAATCACCAAACTACCTGTTGGCTTAAGGGCTTGCCAAAGTGCTACATGAAAGCTCGCGAACCAATCAGGATAGTGTTCTGGATCAATACTTTCATAATGCTTTTTACGAGCATCCGCGTAAGGCGGTGAAGTTATAATGAGGTCTATTTGGTTTTCAAAACGCAAAGGAACCTCGCGGCTATCACCACAGATAATGTGACAACTTGACATAATAAATAAATTATTTCCTTTAAGGTTTATTAATAGGAGGAATTTTTGTTGAATTTAAGGCGTGTTCTTTTATTATCAGATTTTGGATGGCTATTGGGGTTTTAAATAATCCACTCGTCATGTCCATGACCTTATGCAAGGTGCGCTTAGTGCTTAAGGTTGTTGTTCCAAAAAATTGATACAAGGTATCCTGCAGCCATTCGTTAAGCTTAATAATAAAGCTTTTTTCCTTTTCACAGGTTTTCAAGGGATCTAAAATAGTTGTTGTAACGCCTTGCGAAAATGTATTAAACCAGTCATTGGTTTTTGATTTAGTTATGCATTTCACTGTAGTAATTTCACGCGATAAACGAGATTTAAAACTATTTAACGACCAGGGAGCATCTGCCGGTGCTAAAGCCCAGGCAGGCTCTTCGCCCAAAATCTTTTTTAGTAAATTAATTACTATCCTATTTTCAGAGGAGTTTGCTTGAACTAAGTTATTTAATTTAGTGATGACCATACGACAGCCGATTTGTACCGATGTATGCA
>JBEPVU010000111.1:0-6871 GCA_041690855.1 Gammaproteobacteria bacterium
GCTTTATGGAAAAGAATTTCTAGATTACATAGCAAAAGCAGGCATTAAAGAAGACCAAACTATCTTAAATAAAGTAAGAAATAATGAAGGTTTAGCCCAAGTAGCAATCGAATGGTTCTGGGATAGGCATGGTACTTATATCGCCAACTCTCAAAAATTGTTTGAAGAGACAAATAACCCTCTGCAAATTCTTAATCAAAGAATTGATCATAAAATCGGTTCTGGAAAAGTTGCAGAAGCTGAACGATTAGAAAGGGATATTCAATTTCGGTTAGAACTTATGCGCCAAATAGCTAACATGTCTAGCACAAATGAAATGATTCAAAATGCGGAAGAAGCTATTGGCAAAAAACTGTCAGATGAAGGTATCAAAAACACACTTAATACAGTTGCACAAGATATACCCGAAATGGTGCAACGGCAAATCGAGAAAACAATACAAAATAAAGTAACTATGGATGAATCACAAAAAAGAGAAAGGTCACCTATGTCAGATGATCCTTTTTCTGACATCAAAAAGAAGAAAAAATAGACATGAAAATGAAGAGAATGATGATATAATAGATATTATTATTATTTCAAAAAATAATATATTTTGTATTAACTGGAGGAATAAATTATGAAAACTTTCTTTTCTGAAAACAAACATAAGCAGGAAAAAATTTTAGGTGCTGAGATATTATCCGTTTGTGTAGAAAATTATATACGAGAGCATACATTTGAGCTCGAAAAACAAGTAAGAGGAGCAGGCTTGAATGATCCTGAAAAAATAGCAAAAATTTTAGAAAACACAAAAGCAAGAGTAAAAGAAGAAGCTCTGAATAAATATAGGCAAGAATTAAATAAAACAGAAATTCATTGCGGAATATCATCTCCTCATCTGTAAAAGGCTACTTTAATTTCTTTTTAGTAAACTGCATAAAATTAAGTTGCATTTCTGCAAGAATCTGCTGTGCGCTAGGAGAAACTGCACACTTTTGTTAGATCATATGACAATGAAAAAAAGTTATCATCTACAAATCCTATGATAGTCACACTTATTTGAATACTACCATCAGGATTTGCATACTAATTTTTCCTATGCAACGCATCCAACTGCTGCTGAATGTCCGTCAGTTGTTTCTGCATTTGTTTAATCAAAACCAGCGCTTCATCTTCTTCACGTTTTAGAACGCTGGTTTTTCGGCCGATAAAATAGGCGGAAAAATTGGCGGTCAGTAAGGAAATTAAACAAACGCCCATTACCATAAGCACAATAGTCAGCAAGCGGCCTGCAATACTGGTAGGAACATTATCGCCAAAGCCAACCGTAGTAACAGTTTCCCAGGCTAACCAGATACCATCCCAGGGCGTTTTAATACTAGGATCGACAATCGATATCAGCACGCCCCAGAACACCGTGATAATACACGCGACAATTAAGGTAGTGCCTAAGCGATTGCGGGATAAAATAGCCAGTGTGCTGTCCCAGAAAGGCAGTAATAAACGCAACAGTAGCAACAGTTGCAAAAGACGCAAAGCAGCAATGAGCGGTGTATGCATCCACATCGGCGGTATGCCAAAGGCGATAATAACCAGATTCATCCAGTTTTTTAATAAATAATCTTTTTTATGAGTGGTGAGCCAGAGCATTACCACGGTTTCCGCTACAAAGAAAAACCAGATAATCCAGCTTGCTGTTTCGATTAATTGCCGCGGCACCTGGTGCGTGCGTTCCAGATACCATTGTAATGGCAACCACATGGCAAGTAGTACCATGGCTAATTCAAAACGACGCCCCCAGGTAACTGCTTTGCGGTTCTCATGCTTATCCACGCCGACGAGGCCGAACAAACTGCGGAATTTTATGGTATACATAATTTTCATAATAAATGATTGAGAGGATAGGTATGAAAAAAATAGTGTCGATTTACTACTATTTTAACGGTAATTTAGAATTATTTTTTTGTTGCTAAATTAAAACCAGGCGCCGTTTGTTGAGTATATTGATCAAATGCAGTTGATAGTATTTTCATAGCATCTGCCATTGCTTTTGTTTTGTTGAGAGGTAGCTGTGATAAAAGTGCAATGAATTTCTCTGCATCTAAGTTCTGAGGCTCCAATAGAAGAGTAGCATTTATTAATTCAGCAAGTTGAGTTACGATAGCATATTCTCTGTCAGTGGCCATAGTATTTTTTGCTTCTACTGTCAGGCTCTGAGCAGGAATGTTTGAAAAAAAATTTGAAGGTTTTTGCTCTTGTTTCATATCATTATTATTTATCGTTTTATCTTGAGCAGATTCCAAAAAATCCTTTAAAGGCTTTGCCTCTGATAAATATTTCTCTTTCTCTTCCTTGGTGATTTTATATTGCTGGACGCGTTTTTCTAATCCTCCTTGTGTAACAACGTCAATTTCTTCATCTTCATCACCTAAGAGTTTTGATAATGCGGCTTGAAATCCAAGCTGTTGATACCCTGATGTTCCTTCTTGAAGGGTTATCAAAAAAGCATAGTCACCTTTGTCGGATTGTGTGTTAAAAATTTTAATATTATTCTGCACAATACCATATTCTTGAGCTAATTTTTGTATGGCAGCATAATGGTCGATAGTTGGCTTTTTCATGGAACTACTCCTGTCAAACTTTAATTATTTGGCTAAATTTTATCATGCAAGTGTGTCACCTTCAAGGATTATTCGTATTCTTATACTTATTCGCGTTTGAGTTGGTATTTGACGTGCTTGCCTGTAATTCTTTTAATTTAGCGCTAATCGTATTCAGCATGGTAGTATTTTTGCCAGAAAAAATAGCACAGTTATTATCTATTAATTTTATGATCGTCTCTAATTCCTGCTGTGCGCTTTTTGCTTCGTTACCACACGTCTGGATCGCTTGTTCGCAGAATTGAAGCAGTTCATTTGTATTAAAAACAGGAGCGCCTTTATTATTGGATACATTTTTTTTAAAAGATTCCAGCAAAGATTCTAGCACAAGTTTTTTTGCATTAATTTCACTTATGTAATCTGTAAATTCTTGCGTGTATTGTGCTTTTTCATCCTTATAATATTGATCAACGGCTATTTTGCTTTCACTTAAAATCTTGGGTAAATTTTTCGTATTAAAACCATCTAAAGTAGAGCATTCTTTAATAAAGCCATCCATCCATGTAAGTTGTGCGAGAAACTCGCCTGGCGCCGCTGAAGAACGTAAATCTTTTTCAGTCGCTTGCTTGGTAATGAGAGACTGATAATTTTGACTTTTATGGTTTATAGAATCTGTAAGATTAGTTAACTCTAATTTAGTTTGTACAATTTTTAAAACTTGACCCACTGCGATTAAGTAATTTGTATTCTCGGACATAGCATCATCATCAATATCATGCTGATGATGTAACAGTTTATCTCTAGCGGAATCAATTGTTTCAATTACCTCATTTAATTTATCAAATGCATGGGTTTTAAAAGCTGTGCTGTTGCGAAGTTTTTTACATATCTCGCCTATATGTCCAGCTTCATGCTCAAGTACGTAACGCGCCAAAGGAATTTTTTCAAATAGCTTTTGGATGTCAGTAATTTTATTACTGGTTTTAGCATTACTGATAAAGTTTTCTAATATTATTATTCTTTGTAAAATCAGCGTGATCATGTTAATAGCATTATCAATAGAACTTTCTGTGTTACTATTACTGGCTTTTTTAGAAAGCGCTTTTACTTTTACTAATTCAACTTGATTGCTCTTTAACTTAATATTGTTTGCATTAGAAGATAAATACTTTTCTAGCAAGTAAAGATTAGGATAATTCTGCAAATCTTCATTTTGTATAGATGAAGTATTTTGATTAATATTGTTATCTATATTTTTCGAGAAATCATTTGCATTCACTCTAAGAGGAATATGTTTTTGTTGGAGTAAATAATCTATATATTTAAAAAGGTATATTAGATCGTTAGCTAGAATATTATCAATTAATAGTTTTTCGGCTGATTTTGGTTGGGCAGATAAGAGTTTATCAATTTTTTCACGCAATATTTCCTGGTCTTTATCTACGTTATGAGCAAAAGAATCACGTAGCTTTTCAATAATACTCCAGCAAATTGGCTGTTTCATTTTTGTATTAGGCGAAAATTGCTTGGATGCTTCACCTAAAACTTCAAAAACTCTAATAAAAGCAGGTAAATAATTATTATCCTGTTTAATAAGCTCTGCGTTATCAACTATATTTTTTAAATACAAAACCATAGTATTTAAATTTAATTCTTCTAAATAAAATTTCATTATTGCGCAAATGTAATTAAAGTCTGATTTTTTTGAATCCATTTGTTCTTTCAATTTTTTTCTTGGCTCGGTTTGTGCTTCTTCTTTCATTTTAGCGAGTTCGTTTTCTTGATCGAATATTACTTTAATAAAGCCATCTAAACTATTTAGATCTTTAACAATATATGGAAGCATTATTTTCACAATATCTTTATAAGATGGATTATTTAAAAACTGGCTTAAATACTCCAGGCTTTTCCATAATTCACTACAATAAGTATCTTTGACAGATCCTATTTTCCAGGGAATCATTTTATTTACCGCTTCGCTAATGTTTTTTAGTATAGTTAATACATTATCATAATCTTTTGGCTTATTAAGATCATAATTTTGCAGTGTTTTTAATGCATTTAAAATGGAATTAAGTTGTTTTTCATCTTGATCTTTCATGGCTGTTGCCTCAACTAAACCTATTTATTAATTTTAAGTATAGTTCATTTTTTGAGAAACTTATTTTTGGTGAAATAATGAAGAATAGGGTTTTTATCAAAATTATTATGTTATCAATATTTTCAAAAAATGTTATAATTCTAGAGTCGATTCGATTAACTTATAATTAAGTAAGATTACCCACTGTTCATTTATATAGTTTTTATGCAAAAGCATTCTATGAACTATAAGTGAAACAGTCGTTAGTAAACTTTAGGAGAGCATGAGTGTTTGAAAGTTCAAATTTTATGCCGCTGGCCGCACGGTTAAGGCCAGTAACCTTAGAAGAATACAGCGGTCAGGCGCATATTTTAGGGCCTGAAAAACCGCTTTATAAAGCGATTACGCAAGGCCAGTTGCATTCAATGATTTTATGGGGGCCGCCTGGCACGGGGAAAACTACTTTGGCTCGATTAATTACGCATTATGCCCATGCCCGTATGGAAACTATTTCTGCGGTGCTGGCGGGCGTTAAGGAAATTCGTGCCGCCGTGGAACGTGCGCAGGAAGCGCGTCAGCTTAAACAGCAGGCCACCATTTTATTTATCGATGAAATTCATCGTTTTAATAAAGCGCAGCAGGATGCTTTTTTACCGCATGTCGAAGAGGGCGTTTTAACATTAATTGGCGCTACTACAGAAAATCCATCCTTTGCTTTAAATAATGCCTTGCTTTCACGCGCACGGGTTTATGTGCTTAAAAGTTTACAGCAGACCGATATTTTAAAAATTATTGCACAGGCGCTTGCCGATAAAGAACGTGGTTTAGGCCGTTATAACATTGATTTTCCAGATGAATTGCGACAACAATTAGCGGCAACAGCCGATGGCGATGCCAGACAGGCGCTAAATTTATTAGAACTGGCGGTTGAATTAGCGCAAACAGAAAATAATGAAATTTATATTACCAGTGCTATTTTAAAAGAAGTTTTGCAGGATAGTGTACGGCGCTTCGATAAAGGCGGCGATATTTTTTATGAACAAATTTCAGCTTTGCACAAAGCCGTGCGTGGTTCTTCGCCGGACGCCGCATTATATTGGATGGCGCGGATGTTAGATGGCGGTTGCGATCCGCTGTATATTGCACGCCGTATCGTGCGTATGGCCAGCGAAGATATTGGCAATGCCGATCCGCGCGCGTTGCAGATAGCTTTAAACGCCTGGGAAACCCAAGAGCGTTTAGGCAGCCCTGAAGGTGAATTAGCGCTTGCGCAAGCCGTTGTTTATATGGCGGTGGCTGCTAAAAGTAATGCGGTTTATACGGCTTTTAAAGCCGCCATGGCCGATGCGCAGCAATATGGATCTTTAGACGTACCGTTGCATTTAAGAAATGCGCCCACAAAATTAATGCGCGAATTAGAGTACGGCAAAAATTACCGTTATGCTCATAATGAACCGGATGCCTACGCCGCCGGCGAAAAATATTTTCCAGAAGCCATAGGCGAGAAAATTTATTACACACCCGTTGCCCGTGGATTAGAAATTCAAATCGCCGAAAAATTAGCGAAATTAAGAGAAAAAACCTAGAAGTTATCACCCGCACAGCTTGCGCAGATCGAATCAATAAATAAAGATATGTGATGAAAATCGACTTCTTTAGGAATCGGATCTTTCTGTGCACCAGGCACAATATGAGCTTTTAATATCAGTGTCTGAGTAGCGGGATCAAATTCAGGTTGTTTAATAGAAAGAATATAACGCGACATTTTTCCCGTTTTTTCTTTAGCATTAGCAAAGGCAATTAAACCAGAATTTAAGCCAGCCTGATATTTAGTTTGTGTTTCCCGCGCTAATAATTGCACAAAATCCTGTAAGGGCATAAAGCCAGTAATCCGTTCTGGCACATTACTAAAATAAGTCACCCAGGGATCGACATTTTTTAAAGTAATAATATACGTATTGTCCTGCGTAGTATCTTTCTGCATATCACCTGTCTGGGCTGTTTCAATAAATAGATATTCTATAGCCTTCTCTTTTTTTTGCGTTGGCGCTGCATCCGTAGCGGCGTAAGCTGTTCCTAGCATGAATATTCCTAAAATTACTAAAACTAATTTTTGAAATACTTTCATGATGTATACCCCTCATAATTAACCATCATTAATTATTATAAGCGCTTTATTAGCGCTTGGTAACATTAATGAGTATAAAGG
>JBEPVU010000112.1:0-6776 GCA_041690855.1 Gammaproteobacteria bacterium
GGCTGGATCCTATCGAAACGTTACGGATTGAATAATATGTTAAAAAAATATGCCGTGGTGGGTAATCCGATTGCGCATAGTTTATCGCCGCAGATTCATCGCTTATTCGCAGCGCAATTTAATATTGAATTAAGTTACGAACGTATTTTAGCGCCGCTTGATGGTTTTGCTGGAATTTTGCGGACATTTCAGCAAAGTGGCGGTCTGGGCGCGAATATTACCGTGCCTTTTAAAATCGCAGCGGCGCAGTTAGTGCATGAAAAAACAGAACAGGCTACGCTCGCCGGCGCTGTTAATACGATTACTTTTCAACAAAATAAATGGTTGGGCGATAATACCGATGGTATTGGTTTATTGCGTGATTTAACCCAAAATCTTGGTATTGATTTAACAGACCGTAAAATATTAATTTTAGGCGCGGGCGGCGCGGCGCAAGGTATTTTACAGCCTTTATTTTCCGCCAACCCGGCGAGTATCACCCTTGCTAATCGTACTTTAGCTACTGCTGAAAAACTGGCGGCTGCTTTGCAATATTCAAGTAAGTGTATGGCCTGTGATTTAAAAAATTTACCCCAGCAAGCCTTTGATTTAATTATTAACGCGACAGCCGCAGGCGTAAAAGACGAACCTTTAGCATTACCTACTTTTTTAATTAAGCAGCAAACCGTTTGCTATGATTTAGCTTACGGCGCCGCCGCTCAGCCTTTTTTAACCTGGGCAACACAACACGGCGCTCTGATGCGTTATGATGGTTCAGGTATGTTAATCGAACAAGCGGCCGAGGCATTTTATAGCTGGCATGGTGTGAGGCCGGAGACACAGTCTCTGATTAGTTTACTGAACAGCAAAATCCATCTATAAAAGTTTAGTTTTTCATCCAGGCAAAGGTAAGGTGTGGATTTGTTCGTAAAACGTGGTATATTTTTAAATGATGGGTAAATCCTACATGCGCCAGAGCGGAGCCGTTTCCATAGGTTGCGACAATGATGTTCTGGGCTATCACATGATAGGGACCGTCTTTTTTTTACCTTAAAATTTGTATTCCATTTCTAAAGCAATGCGGTGCTTAAAAACGTCATACCATTCATTATCAGCCCATTGATATTTACAAAAAATACCCCATCCGAATAGATCAACTGCTTGTAATCCTAATTCATTAAACGAGTGCCGATGATGAATTGAAAGCAGTGTTTTCTCTGAAATAAAAGAATACCGTGTTGAAGAAATACGCTCATCAAAATCTTTTAAAGCACTGGGGGATTTAGATTTATCCACAACAATTTGGATATGTTTCGCATCAATTGTATTTGTGATAGTAACCGTTTCGCCACTTCATCATAAAATAAATTCTTATCCACTTTTGATAGATTATTATCATGATTACGAAGCCATGCTTGCTTATTCGCAGCAATTGACATAATTTCCCAAGCTTTTTCTTGCTCGACATGCTTAAAAAAATATCTTTTAACCTTTAAAGAAACATCACTACCTTTTGCTTCTGGCGTATTTGCAGCTAATTTGTTTTTCAAGTGAGCTTAACTGCTCTCTTTACAGCTTGGACTGATTGTGGAGTATTACAGATCAAACATGCCATAATCAAATAATGGCTTGCCCCCATCAGGCTAAAATTAAACCCCCAAATCTCCAGATTCATCTAAATATATAATCAAGCTAACCCCTCAATTAGTTTGAAAATTATTGCTTAAGTAACCTATTTTCATAATGTACCGTATTCCTAAGAAACTATGCAAACCCATTTTAAATATAATTATTCCATAAAATAAAAGCCTCCTCGCATACGGAAACAGTTACAAGCTTGGGCAACAGTATACTGACTTGAATCAACCGCTAAAGCAATTTATAGTTAAGTTTCTGATAATTACTAATCAATATAGGCCATAATGAAATTACCTATTACACGCAGCATGGATTTTTTCGCTTGTTTAGTGGGGTTTGCCGTATTGGGCGGCGCTTATTATCTGGAGCTTTCCGTTGGGTTGCAGCCTTGCCCGCTGTGCATGGTGCAACGCTATATTATGCTGTTGCTCTGTATTTTATTTTTATTGGGCGGTTTATTGCCGTTAACGAATTTCGCCAGGCGCTTTTACCATTTTTTCGTCTGGCTGATCACTAGCGTGGGCGTGGGCGTGGCAGCCCGCCATATCTGGCTGTTATTTCAGCCGCCTGGCACAGCACCTTCCTGCGAGGCATCACTGAGTTTATTGGTGCAATATCTGCCGCTCAAAGAAGTGGCCTTATTAATCCTGCAAGGTACTGGCGATTGCGATAAAGCCGCCTGGTATTTTCTTGATTTAAATCTGCCGGAATGGTCGCTGGTATTCTTCAGCTTATTGTGGCTGGTGGCGCTGTGGCAGATTTTCTATAAACAAAGAAACACGGCTAAACCTTTTTATAGCGGCAATTCGTAATATACTAATAAGATTTTTATCGCAGTTTTCATGTAGCGAGTCATTCGTGCCAATCCTTGAAGGGATCGCGTTTCTGTACTCCCTGGTTACGTTCTTTCTTATTCAGGAAATTGGCAGGCGCCTTGGCATTCTTAAGTGCAACTAAAAAGCTACCCCACGTCTCCGACTTACGCGATAGGATTACATCACCCCTTTCTGGATCTTGATGGATAAATACTTCCATAGATAAGATTTTCATATATCCAACCCTAACGCCAAAGCAAGGCCGATTCTCATTAAAGGCAAGACAATGAGAATAGTGAGCAGTTTTAAAACAATTAACACCGGTATTGGCGATAAATCAAAGCCGCCTATCGGCGGTAATAGCCGCTGGACTGGACGTATTAAGGGATCGCTTAAGCGGTGCAACACATCAATAATAGGACTATGCGCTAAGGGACTTAACCAGCTTAAAATAGCCAGCGCTAATATCGCGTAAAAAAAGATATGCAGAAACTGGCTGAGTATTTCCGCAAAAGCCAGCACGATTAAACCGCCCGGCGTTGGCATCGCATTAACCTGCAGCCAGACTAAAATAAAAAGTTTAATCACTTCTAACAGCACTAATAAAACAATGGCTGCAACATCGATGCCATGCACAGTAGGGAAAAGACGGCGCACTGGACTTAACGGTAAATTCGTTACTTTAACTACAAATTGAAACACTGGATTGGTGAAATCTGCATTGACCCACTGAAGCATAATGCGCAATATGACAATGAAAATATAAGCGTCAAATAAAGCGGAAATTAAAAATAAACCGGCGTTGTTTAAACTGTTCATACTATGGTTGTCCTGTTATATAATTTAGCCCGCTAATTCTTCCGAACGCTGTTTTGCTGCGCGTAAAGCGCGTGCAAATAATTCAGCGATGCCGCCGGCTTCTAATACCTGCAATGCACGTTCTGTCGTGCCATTTGGCGATGTTACCCGCTGCCGCAATGTGGCTAAACTCTCTTTACTTTCCAGCGCAATGCGGGCAGCGCCGAATGCTGTTTGTAAGGTTAATAAATGAGCGGCTTCTGCTGATAAGCCTAATTCAATTCCCGTTGCTTCCATCAGTTCCATGATGCGAAAAAAATAAGCTGGACCGCTGCCAGACAATGCCGTGACCGCATCTAATTGCTTTTCCTCGGCAAACCATACCGTAACGCCGACTGCCCGCATAATGGCTTCGGCCTGATTTTTCTGTTCAACATTGACGATTGCATTAGCATATAATCCTGTCGCGCCACACCCCATTAAAGCAGGCGTATTTGGCATACAGCGTACAATCGCTAATTCTTCTCCCAGCCACTGCACCAGGCTGGCGGCTGTAATACCGGCCATAATTGATATTATTAAAGGCTTTTTTTGGCGGGCTACGTCAGCCAGATCGCTAATAACGGCTTGAGCCATTTGAGGTTTTACGGCCAATATCACGCTATCTGCATTCTGCACAACGACTGCATTGTCCTGCGTCGTATTAATCGCAAAACGCGCGCGCAGCTCAACCCGTTTTTCTAATTCAGGGTCGCTGACCCAGAGATTAGCAGGATCATGGCCACTCGCCAGCAAGCCGCCTATGATCGCCTGCCCCATATTACCGCCGCCAATTAAGCCAATAGTCATTGTGTGCATAACTGTGTTTTTGATTTTTAAAGAATTCCTTGATTTTAACAGATTAACTTAAAGCAAGCATAGGATTTTGTATTATAGTTTCCTGTATGAACAATAGGAAAAAACAGCTATGTGGACGAAAAATATTCTGGTGTGGTTTATCCACCCAAAATTGAAAAATTCAGCGCTTGATTTGTCCCGTGCCAAAACTATTGCCAGCGCCGGTATTATTGCGAAAGTAGAAATCAGGGGTAAAATTGTTTATCATTATGTAAACATTTCAGCATAGGTTTCTACATAAGTTTAGCGCAAACCGTTTTCACCTCTCCCCCCGGGAGAGGTCGACGCAAAGCGGCGGGTGAGGGAGCTCTTATCAACACGTAATTCATTGTTGAAGAAAGCTTTTTAATCCCCCTCACCCGCCCAGGCTACGCCTGGTCGGCCTCTCCCGCTGGAGAGGCGAAAAAAATAGGGCTTGATTTAAAAACTTATATATAAACCTATGCTGTTTCAGCGGGAACTGCTAAATATTTTATTTCTGAAAATTAAAATCATGAATATACTGAACATCACGGCTTATAAATTCGTTAATTTAGCGCAACCTGCATTAATCGATTTACAATCCCTGCTAAAAACCAGATGCGCTGTTTTAAAGCTTAAGGGAACTATCTTATTAAGCGCCGAAGGAATTAATCAATGTGTCGCGGGTACGGCGGAGGCCATTGCAAGTTTTAAAAATTTCTTAAGCAAAATTTCTGTGTTTGCGGATTTAACGTATAAAGAAAGCTGGTCAGAACAACAGCCTTTTAAACGGATGCTGGTTAAAATAAAAAAGGAAATTATTACTTTTAAAAAAGCTAATATCGCACCAGCGGAATTTACGGCACCGCATATTACGCCACAGACTTTGAAAGAGTGGTATGCGCAAAAACGCGATATGGTTGTGTTAGATACGCGTAACCACTATGAAATTCGTTTAGGTAAATTCGTGCAGGCGGTAGATTTAAATTTGCAGCATTTCCATGAATTTCCACAGGCCGTGCAAGAAACTTTAGGTAATTTAAAAGATAAAACGATTGTGACATATTGTACCGGCGGCATTCGTTGTGAGAAAGCAGCCGCATGGATGCTGGCAGCAGGTTTTAAAGAAGTTTATCAATTAGAGGGTGGCATTTTAAATTATTTTGCGGAATGTGGTGGTGAACATTATGAGGGTGAGTGTTTTGTGTTTGATAATCGGATTGCGGTTGATGCGGATCTGGTTGCACAGAAGTAAAAAATTATGTCTACGCCTAAACAATTGTTACAAACCATTTTTGGTTACGCTGAATTTCGGGGTGAACAGGCAGCCATTGTTGATGAATTAATTGCGGGGCGAGATGCGCTGGTTTTAATGCCAACGGGTGGCGGAAAATCGTTGTGTTATCAGATTCCGGCATTAGTGCGAACCGGTGTGGGAATTATTATTTCACCGTTGATTGCGTTGATGCAAGATCAGGTCGATGCCTTATTGCAGCTGGGTGTTAAAGCGGCTTGTTTGAATTCCAGTATCAGTAGCAAAGAAGCGTGGCGGGTGGAGCAGCAGTTAATAAAAGGAGCGTTAGATTTATTGTATGTCGCGCCGGAACGCTTAATGACACCGCGGTTTTTAGAATTATTAACGCAAAGTCCGCTGGCCTTATTCGCCATTGATGAAGCACACTGCGTATCGCAATGGGGACATGATTTCCGGCCGGAGTATGTGCAACTTTCTATTTTGCATGAGCGCTTTCCACAAGTACCTCGTATCGCATTGACCGCTACCGCGGATGCCCTGACAAAACGTGAAATCAGTGAAAAGCTTAATTTACAGCAGGCGCGTGAATTTACCGCCAGTTTTGATCGGCCGAATATTCGTTATCATATCCAGCAAAAACGCAGTGCGCGCGAACAACTACATCAGTTTATTGATACTCATCATCGCGGCGATGCAGGCATTGTGTATTGCTTATCGCGCAAAAAAGTTGAAGAAACCGCCGAATGGTTAAATCAGCATGGCTGGTCAGCGCTGCCTTATCATGCGGGTCTGGATAATAAAACGCGCCAGCAGAACCAGCAACGGTTTCTGCGCGAAGAAGGTATTATTATGGTGGCAACGGTTGCGTTTGGTATGGGCATTGATAAATCAAACGTCCGTTTTGTTGCTCATTTAGATTTACCGAAAAATATCGAAGGCTATTATCAGGAAACCGGCCGTGGCGGCCGCGATGGCTTGCCAGCCGATGCGTGGATGGTGTATGGGTTAAGCGATGTTGTCACCTTACGACAAATGATGGAAAATTCCGAAGCCAACGAGGAGCGCAAACGGCTGGAAAAACGCAAATTAACAGCATTATTAGGTTTTTGCGAAACCACACGCTGTCGCCGCCAGGTATTATTAAATTATTTTAGTGAAAATTATTTAACCGCCTGTGGCAATTGCGATAATTGTTTAACACCGGTAGAAACCTGGGACGGCACTATCGCCGCACAAATGGCATTGTCCTGCATTTACCGCACTGGCCAGCGTTTTGGTGTAAAACATACGGTCGATATTTTACTGGGTAAAGAAACGCCACAAATTAAACGTTTTCGCCATGATCAATTAAGCACCTATGGGATAGGCAAAGAACATTCTGCGCAGCAATGGGACAGCATTTTCCGGCAACTGGCCACGGCGGGTTATATTAC
>JBEPVU010000113.1:0-6859 GCA_041690855.1 Gammaproteobacteria bacterium
AGAGTTCGCACATGTGAGGTCTGGCCTTGCCCTGCTGGTTTGAGTCGTGCAGAGTAGCGACTTATGGTAGGTAATATGGCTAGTTTTTTAGTTAGTGTCAATAAATATTTCCAAATTTTTAGAAAAAATTTTAAATATACAGCCGCGCTTAATTAAAGAGGCAATAAAGACTTAAAAAAATCAATTTTATCGAGATTTTCCCTTAGCTATTGTCTCTTTAATTAGGGGGAGCTGTAATATATGCTATTTCACAGAATTTTACTGTCTCAACATATAAATGTTACAATAAATTAGTTTAAGCAACTTCTGATTGTAATTTTTAATCAAAAATTTTATCAAATTAAATCTACCTGCATAAATAATAAACCAATCAAATTTATACTAGCTTTATACAAAAACATCTTAAAGGAAAATTTAGTATGCAACAGAAATTGGAAACTAGAATAATTGCATTTATTGACATCCTAGGATTTAAAAATCTCTGGGAATACAATCAGCAGCTAACAATAGCTGTACTTAAGGAAATTAGCAACTCAAACGCTCCGAGTGAATTTTTTGAAGAAATTGAAGTCTTCAGTTACTCTGATAATATTATAATTTTGTCTAGTCCGTTAAAAGATAAAACAATAACACAAATTTCAAGAATCCTCAGCGCTTTGATGGCACGTATTGAAAGCTTTCATATATATAATTTACAGCATGGTGTAGTCTTGCGTGGTGCTATTTCCATAGGAGAAGTTTACCAAGATACGGAAAATTTAAGCAAAATTATCGCAGGAACTCCATTTAACGAAGCAGTAGAAGGAGAAAAATATTTAGCCATATATCCAAGAGTAATCTTAACAAAATCTCTTTTAAATTATATAGCTGCTTTACCATATTCTGAGCGTTATGCCCTTTTTTACTCAGGCATCAAAATGGATTTCGATGGAATTTTCTTTGTAGATTACTTACTAACTTTAACTCGCGCATCATCAGAGGATAATGATGCTAAATATAAATTACTCTTAAATATTCAATCGATGATTAAAAATGAATTGCTATCTCAAGTCAATGAAATTAAAATTTCAACTAAATGGTATTGGCTTGCTAATTATTTTGACGAAAAAATAGAAGAATGGAATGCTGTTAATGCTCAAAGAATATTAAAAAAATTTAATTTGTGCAATTCTTATATCGAGCAAAGTTTTTATAATTCACAGACATAAAAAAGGTACAAATTATTCATGGTTAAGTTTAATAAATTATTGCTATTTATTATTTAAAATTTCTCCAAATATCTCTTGTTTAGCTCCTTGAAGATATTCATAATTATGAGCAGGTGCAGTATCACATTTAACTTCAAAACTAATAATATCTTTTATTTGCATTTTTCCTCTATCACCCCATTTTTTTAGCAACCCTGCTATAAATTTGCTTATTGAAGTTTTAGATAGGCTATATTCTAATGAATTCCATGCTAAAAATTCTAAGATTTGTATATCTAAAGCATCGAGTAATCCAGAGCGTTCAGCAAATTTTTGAAAAGGCAACATTTCAACTGTAATATGGCTTCCAATCAACACAATGGCAATTATAGGCTTTGATTGTTTTTTATAAAGCTTAATAGAATTAGAACATTGTTTGCACGCTTTATAAAGACGGCTCCATATACCAGCAACATGTTCTGGAGTCATTAAAGACTGTGATTGATATGTACCTAATCCAATTTTAGTTTCAATAATAATATCACATTCTTTAAGATCAATATAAAAATCAGCTCGCTCATCACTTCCTGGAATCTTATTAACATTAGTTGCACCAAAAATTTTATTTAATGCTTCATGCACATGGGCTTCAAAAACATCTCCAAGCTTAGCTGCCAAATCAAGCTTACTAGATGACGCTTGATTATAAGCGCATTGAAGCAACTGGGAATAAAGAAAATTTGAAAATCCTCGTAAAAAAATGCTTGGTGATGGAATTAAAAAATTAGTATATGTTTCCTCAATATTCCTATGTACCAAAGGATGAATTGAAAGTGGAGAAGGGAAATATTTTTGATATATTTTTGCAGAAGTAAGCAATTCGTTTTGATACCATTTTTCCCTTAGCTTATCTTCATCAAACGATAGTTTATATGCTACTAAGCGGCATGTTTCAATATTAATGGTTAATTTATTTTTAATCTCT
Source organism: Gammaproteobacteria bacterium (assembly GCA_041690855.1). GTDB lineage: Bacteria > Pseudomonadota > Gammaproteobacteria > CAIUAS01 > CAIUAS01 > CAIUAS01. Next base: position 2,173 of record JBEPVU010000113.1, read on the forward strand.
TCATCACATGTTAATGATTTAAAATTAAGTTTACCATACTTGATATTCGCCATAGCGAACAAACCAAGACCAGATCGAAAAAAATGCAAAAGCTCAATATTAAAAATTTTCTTACATATTGAGTTTACAATATTATTTGTACACTGATCCAAGTGTAATAATAACTGATATGCAGTATACAATTCATTTATATTAGTCAAATATATTTCATGCTGTGCTCTTACTACGCGGGCTATAAAAAGCTCCGAACAACTAGGTCTTATATATTCATATTTTAAATATTTTTCTGGAATTCTTAACTTTATATCTGTTATCTCTTTAAGTAAAGTAATAATACTTTTTGTTTCTTGTTCTAAAATCTCCTGACTACTTATAGAGTCGCAAATTGATAAATAATCATTACATAAATTATAAAAATCAGAGGGGCTTAAATTTTGTTCTCTATAATCATTTGAAGAAACCAGCCCTAAAACAATTAATTTTGGGCCATAAGCATTTAAGATTTGAGCCTGATCGCGTGAGCAAAAATCTTTATTTTTAAAAATATCCCAAAGTAATTGCGTCCCTATATTAACTATAGACTCTTTAGGAAAATGACCAAGCTTTTCCATGAAAGCTGAAATACTTGGTAACTGTTCTAATAGTTGTATGATATTCAACTTAAATGTCATCTAATAAATTACCATTTCTCAATGCTCTAATTTAATTTTCAGTAAACAATTCCTTAAAATCCAAAAAAACTTACAGCTCCCATCTTATCCATATTTTTATAAAACAGCTATTAATAGCATTATTCTTGCAAATTAGCTATGAATCTCAAAAATAATTTTCCAATACTTGTTACTCTAAATTTAGGAGCATTATCATCATCATTATCTGTTAAATAAATACTTTTATAAACTGTAGAAAAATCATCAACACTTGAGCTAATTTGTATAAGATTTCTTGTAATTAAGCCTTCACAAAAAGTTTTGAAATAATCTGTTTCCATTAAAATACAAGTATATTCGGTAAATTTTTGAAATAATTGTTGATAAGAATCAATATTAATCAAATTACTTTCCTGATCAGCAAAATAATCAAGCAACTTAATATGTGATGGCGTTAATACATCAATATAATCTGCAAATAAAAGTTTCAAATCTTCATTCATATCAATTTCAGTAATAGAATTAACTACAATATTAACGCAATGCTTAATTTTTTCCACTTGATGATTTTTAATTGCTATATCGGCGGTTTTAGCAAGCATAGATAAAAAAAATTCATCACTCTCTAAATCAGATAGCTGAATTTTTCTAGTAGCCTCTAAAAGTTTTAATCTTCTATCAACTTCTGCTAAAAAATTTTCTAACCGTTTTTTATATGGTGATGGAGCTACTAAATTAAATAATTTAGCTATCCTATCACCACAGTTTGGTATTAATTCAAGGGTAGTGACTATTACTTCATGTGCTATCTCAGCATTTTTTAATTTTAAGCGATTATTTTCCATATTACTTCTCTAAACAGCCTTTACTTAAAAGGTAATATTAAATCATATTTAAACAAATTGCAAAGTGATTTATTTGCCTAAAAGTAATTTCGATTTTTAAATCAATATTTGCTTACATAATTAATTTAAAAAAAACAGCTCACACGGTTATGCTATGAAAAATTCATAGAAGTCCGTGTAAGCTGATAATAAATTAAAGCAGTTTAGCTCACCAACTGCTTAGCTAGAGCCATCTCAATCGAATCGCTATCCTGGCTCAATACATCCAAACCCCGTCTCTGATTTCTCCCCAAGGGATTGATGGGTATTACGGATTAAAACCCGCAATCAATTCAGCACTTAACTGAATATGACGCACAATATGCGATAGATCGAATAAGCGAAAATCGAAATTTCTACCGCCACCCGTTTGCATTTCCGCATCGTTTAAACTTTCGCCGATACGTTGAAAAATATACGGCAACCGTGCTGCTTCCGCTTCCTGACGTAAACATCGCCAGAAAATTTCTGCTTCTTCATCCCAGTATAAACACTGGCTATAAAAAGCAAAAACTGATAAATCCGCAGCAATTTCGATTTGTTTAAACTTCTGTAAACATCCTTCTTCGTTCTGGAGACCCAGGCTAAAAAGGTGCGATACAAAGCGTTTAATTTTTCGAGACCGGCCGCCGATAATCAGCGCCAATTCGCAGTGATAAGACATAAGATTTCTCCGTTCAATAAAATGAGACGGAGAAATCCCCTGACGGGCATTTCCCCGTCAGGGTTAAGTAAAATAATGGGCTTAAAATTATGCTTTAAGCCGCTTTATGCCAGATTTGTGAGGTTTCATCCAAGTTATACCCTAATGTCTGCAACCGACCGCATTGCGTGCGCAAGCGATCACGGCTTTGACTGTAATCCAGGTGTATTTCCTTACCCAGTGGCCAAAGTGCGCCGAATAATTCGGGGTCATCGGGTGATACTAACTCAAGCAAATGTGTCGGGTTGCTTTCCAGCTCCAATGATGGCTGTAAACGTTCATTCGCTGATTTTTTCCGCTGATCGCCTTTCAGCTCACACGGATTTTTCTCAGTAAAATAAAACGCCACTTTGTTTAAAACCGCTTCCGGTTCAAAATAATAACCTTTGTCGTTTTTATAACATTGCTGGCGGATTTCAGCGATTTCAAAAAAACCTTCGTACTGGCCTGTTTCCAAAGCATTCAACCGTTCATAGTTAACGTTGAAACGCCCGAGGAAACATTCCAGCCAGCCGGTTTTAATGCGTTTATTATCTTGCTGAAAACATTTAATCCATAAAGTGCCGGATACAATGGTGTTATTCATAAAATTTCTCCAGGGTAAATAAATGTGGAGAAATCCCCTGCGGGAATTTCCCCACAGGGTTTAAGGAAAAAGCAAATTACGTTCAACAAATGAGGATGTGCCTTCTAAAGAGACGATGATATGATCCAACACTTTGACGTCGATTTGCTGTAATACTGTTTTAATAATTTTTGTTATGTATTGGTCTGATACACTGGGATTCACATTACCAGACGGATGATTGTGCGCTAAGATCACCGCCGCCGCGTTATGAAATAACGCACGTTGGATAATCACACGCGGATGCACCGTGGCGGAATCGATCGTACCAAAAAACAGTTTTTCAAACGCAATCACACGATGTTGATTGTCCAGAAATATGACGCCAAACACTTCATTCAGTTCAGACGCTAACTGTAGCTGCAAATAACTGCGCACTACAAATGGATTCTTTAGTGATTCGACTGATTGATAGCTCATGCGTTCTTCCAAACACTTTAAAGCACGCTGAATCAATTTATTCTGCTTAGAATAAGTATTATCAGCGCTTTTGCTTTTGAGTGGCTGGTAAGTAATTTCTGTACTTAGTTGTGTAGTATTAATCATAAGACTGATTTCCTTTGGTTAATTGAGGAAACCAGCCCTTGAGGGAAGGTTCCCTCAAGGATGATTCTGAATGTGAGATAGCTTAGAACAGGCTGCGCAAATGCGTGACCAAAGTGGCCGACACAGACCCTATGGCTATTGCCGCTATGAGCCACCCGCCCTTAAAGGCGTAGTCGATCAATTTAGCACGCAACAGACTTTGGGTTTCATTGTTCATACCCAGCCGGGTTTTCACAGCCACCATGTCTTGCCCTAAAACGGTAAAACGCGCATCCATATCTTTTTGCAAAGTATCAATGCGGTCTAATACCCGATCTATCGCTTTAATAGTGGCCATTTCTACCTTCCCGTCTATCAATTCAGTTTGTAATTGAAATAATGTTTTTGCTTCTATAGGCATAGTATAACTCCTCTTGTGAAAGTTTGCAGCTTAGGCGACTGCCCAGATTAACGGTCGTGTGACCATGATGGGACGGCCGTCAACAAAGCATTCTTCCAACAAACGAAATTCTGCCCGTAAATTGACGATATGGTCTGGATCCTCCGGCGTTAAGCCAGCCGAGGCATTAGCAAATGCCTGATAGCCAGCCTTAAACGTGATCAGAACACTTTGCCCTGCATCAACCAATTTCCCCAATTGGGTTAATAGTTTCTGCACGCAAGTCTCCTGCACAGCGCAATCGATCCAAATCGCATCACGGCTCAAAGTGCGCGGAACATAATGCGTTACCATTCTGATTCGCACGATAAACTTCTCCTCGCGCTGCGTAATGGTTTCCAAATAACCACAACCGCTTAAGCAAAAAACATGATTTAAGTTCATAGCGTTTCCTCCAGATTATAAAAAAGGAGGAAACGTTCCCGGGAGGAAGCGATTCCCCCACGGGTCAATAACATTAAAACGCCTTTTAGAGCCAGTTACGCGCTTTTTACCTTGCTTTTGGAGAGGACATTATCTATCTCCTGCATGGCTCGCTCCCTGGCATCTGTTGTTTCATCCGGCAAGTCTTCCATACGTTGCCGCGATTTTAATACCAATGGTTTGCACGCATTGGCATAAATCGCTGTGGCGTAGTGATTCTCACCTTGATGATCTTTCCATTGACGCGTCTGCAATTCACCGGAAATATACAAAAGATCCCCTTTTTGATAATAAGTGGAAACGTATTTTCCCAGCCCATTGCTTAAATACACGGTATGCCATTGGGTATTAGTCATTTTCTCACCCTGGGCATTCAAGTATTTTTTATTCGTGCCAACCTGTAATCTGACAAAAGCC
>JBEPVU010000114.1:0-6780 GCA_041690855.1 Gammaproteobacteria bacterium
GCTAAAGCTACGCAGGCGCTGGCGGCTTGTGGGGTGGCGTTTGCGCATGTGGATATACTGGCTAATCCTGATATTCGCCAGATGTTGCCGCAATATGCTAAGTGGCCGACTTTTCCGCAATTATATGTGAATGGTGAGTTAATAGGCGGCTGTGATATTATTACCGAACTTTATCAGACAGGGGAGTTGCAGAAATTGCTGCAGGCCGCCTGAAAACTAATTTTTTCTAACTCTAACTATGAGGTTTTTTATTTATGGAAACAACAACTACAACCCGTCATGTCGCTTTAGTAGGGCATAAAGCGCCGGATTTTACGGCAGCAGCCGTGCTGGGTAATGGCGAGTTAACGGGTGAATTTTGCTTGTCTAAGCAGACGGCTGGCAAAATGACTATTTTGTTCTTTTATCCACTGGATTTTACGTTTGTATGTCCTTCTGAGTTGATTGCTTTGGATAAGCGTATGTCAGAGTTTAAAAAGCGTCATGTTGAAGTCATCGGGATTTCAATTGACTCGCAGTTTACGCATCATGCCTGGCGCAATACGCCGGTTGAAAAAGGCGGGATTGGTTTAGTTGCTTATCCGCTAGTGGCCGATATTAACCATCGTATTTGTCAGAGTTATGGGGTTGAACATCCAGTGGTTGGCGTGGCGTTGCGCGGCACTTTCATAATTGATAAGCAAGGCATTGTCCGCTCGCAGATCGTGAATGATTTACCGCTGGGACGTAATATTGATGAGCTGATTCGTCTGGTAGATGCGTTAGAATTTCACGAACAACATGGCGAAGTTTGTCCGGCTGGCTGGCGTAAAGGTGATGCGGGCATTAAGCCAACAACAGAAGGGATTGCGAGCTATTTATCAGAAAATGCTGAGAGCTTGTAAGATATTTACGGTATGAATTATGCAAGAAAAAGCTATTGACAAGAAATAAACTCGCATTAGAATGGCAAGTAACTGTCTAAAAACAGTTGACCGTGTGATACATGTTCTGTATAAAAAGCAGCGCATGACGCTAAAGGCCTAGGGAAAGGCAACTGGCTAGCGTAATTAAAGTGTGGCTCCGCAAGGAAAATGTGGAAGCAACATCTTAAAGAGCCAGGGCTGTTTAATTCTCACCGGTACTTTCTTAAATGGAAGCAACGGTATGGGAACGGGGAATTAAACAGCCTTGGGTATAGTAAAAGTATTTGGCAATTTTAAAATTTTGGGTTACGATACGCCTGCTCTGTAGAAAGGGCAGTTAAATGGAACTTAAAATTTTAAATGCTTAGACAAATTTTTTAATAACCTCAACAAGGAGACTTATCAGCATGAAATTAAAACCGATTTTTGCTTCATTGATGGTGCTTGGACTTGCTGCTCCTGCTGCCTTCGCTGACGCGCCTGCTACAGCAAATGCAAGCACGCAGTCCCAATTAGACGCAATGAAAGCTCAGCTTAACAAAATGGAAGCTGTTGTTAACCAGAACAGCGCTGGTGGCTTTCAACAAGCTGCAGACTGGACCAGCCGCATTACTATTAGTGGCTTGTTGAATGTCGATGGCTACGCAAGCAATACGACCCCTAACTTTGGGTTAAGTGAGCTAACAGTAGATGGCCATAGCAACAATATTGCAGTTAACAATGCCAATCTTTTTGTAGATGCGCTTGTAAATGACTGGACTAATGTTCATTTAGGCTTAGCTTATAGCAGCAACCGCAGTACAGCTTTTAGTCGTGAAGCAGCTACTCCAACCTTTGATGAAGGTTATGTAACTATCGCTAACTTTACTGAATCGCCACTCTTCTTTAGAGCGGGCCGTGAATATTTACCATTTGGTGTGTATAATCGTTACCCAATGGTTCAAAACCCAACTCAGTTGCTAAGTGAAACAACCGGTACTGCCGCTCAAGCTGGCTTTGTTAGCCCTGTAGGCGTTTACGGTTCTGTTTATGGCTTCCGCGGTTTGAAACAAGCTTCCGATCCAGCTAACCGCCCGCGTGTTAATACCTGGGGTGCTGATTTAGGCTATGCATACTCTGATGCTATGTATGGTTTAAAACTTGATGCTGGTTATATTAACAACTTTAATAATGTTAACTATGTTGCGGCTGCCCCAATTCAGAGCGCAATTGGTTACACTAATAGAATAGGCGGTTTAGCATTAAGCGCTGATGGCAACGCTGGTCCATTTGATGCTGCTTTACGTTATGTAACTGCATTACAAGGCATGACAGATGCATTAGATATCCATTATAACCAGAATGCAGGTACATTTACTGCTACTAAAGCTGAACCATATGCTTATGGCGCTGAGCTTGGCTATACATTCCCTGTATTGGCTCATCAATCCAGAGCAGGTTTAGGTTATCAACATACTTCAGATACTTCATCTAATAACATAGGTGGGGTAACGGGTTCTGTTGCTGCTGTTGGTAGTTATGGGTTACCGAAAAACCGTTACTATGGTAACTACACAGTAAACGTTTCTAAGTGGACAGATGTTGGCTTTGAACTCTATCATGATCGCGACTATAGCGTATCTCATGGTGGTACAGGTACATCCGCTACGGTTGGCGTTCTCCAACTTGGCGTTAAGTTTGCTTAATGTTTGTTAAGTTAAACGAGAAAAGCCCGCGCACAACGCGGGCTTTTTTTTAATTGGAAAAATTAACTTTCTTAGATTTAAATTAAAAATATGCTGGAACTATTTACACAACCTCATGTATGGGCAAGTTTGCTTACCTTAACCATTTTAGAAATTGTTTTAGGTATTGATAATCTTGTTTTTATCGCCATTATCAGTAGCCGTTTGCCGGTGAAAAAACAAAAACCAGCTCGGAGAGTGGGGCTTATTCTCGCATTAGTGACTCGTTTATTATTATTAGCTGCTATCACCTGGTTGACTAGATTTACTCACCCTTTATTCACATTGTTTGACCAGACTTTTTCAGGGCGGGATTTAATCTTAATTCTTGGCGGTTTATTTTTATTATCAAAAAGCACGAGCGAGATTCATGGGGGGATGACTGAAGAAGAAGAAAAAATAAAATTCAAACAGCGCGCCCGTTTTTTTATGGTTGTTATTCAAATAATGTTTTTAGACATTATTTTTTCTATCGATAGTGTGATTACAGCCGTGGGATTGGCGCAGGAATTTATTATCATGGCTTTAGCGATTGTAATTGCTATTTTATTAATGATATTTGCCAGCGAACCGCTGAGCCGGTTAATTAACCATTATCCTTCTTTAAAAATGCTGGCGCTTAGTTTCTTATTGTTAATTGGTGTGGTGTTAATCGCAGATGGTTTTGAATTTCATGTGCCGCGCGGTTATTTATATTTTGCTATTGCATTCTCTTTATTTGTTGAAATACTCAATATTATTGCCGGACGCCGTAAAAAAATGATTGCCAAATAAAAAATATTCTGTTAAAGATAAATATGTTAAAAATGGGCGAATGCTCATTGAATTGATTAGCGAATCTAATCTTTAATTTAAATGACGAGGATTAATTATGCGATTAAAAATTACTCCTGTTGTTATTAGTCTAGGTGTGCTTGGACTGATAGCAATGCCTGCTTTTGCTAATGTTTCTGCTACAGCAAATGCAAATACACAATCCCAACTGGATGCCATGAAGGCGCAATTGAACAAAATGGAAGCTGTTATTAATCAGAATAATGCCGGTGGCTTTCAACAAGTTGCAGATTGGACAAATCGTATTACGATCAGTGGTTTATTAAATGTTGATGGTTACATGAGTAACACAACGCCTAATTTCGGCATTCCTACAAAAACAATAGTAGTGACAGGAGCGGATGAGCCGGCAGAAATAGATTCTACTACTACAATCCGCCATGTGGATGGCAACACCAGCAATCTGGCTGTTAACAATGCCAATCTTTTTGTAGATGCATTAGTTAATGATTGGACCAATGTCCATTTAGGGTTGCAATATAATTCTAATCGTAAAGTTGAGTTCAGTCGTGAAGTGGCTGAAAGCAGTCCAACCTTTGATGAAGGTTACGTGACGATAGCTAATTTCACTGAATCGCCACTCTTTTTTAGGGCAGGCCGCGAATATTTACCGTTTGGTGTTTACAATCGTTATCCCATGGTGCAAAACCCAACGCAATTGTTATCTGAAACATCCGCTACGGCTGCACAAGCTGGTTTTGTTAGTCCGGCAGGTGTGTATGGATCTGTATATGGCTTTCGTGGCTTAAAAGAAAGCAGCGATCCTTCTAATCGTCCGCGGATAGAGAATTGGGGCGCTGATTTAGGTTATGCCTACTCGGATGCAAGCTATGGTTTGAAATTAGATGCTGGTTATATCCGCAATATGGCAGATGTGAATTATGTTTCTAATACTACTACCAACCTTTACACGAATGGCTATCACAGCAAAGTGGGTGGCTTGGCATTAAGCGCTGATGGCAATATAGGGCCAGTGGATGCTTCGCTGCGTTATGCGGGCGCTTTGCAAAAGTTCAAGAGTAGCGATGTAGCAATGTTGAATAGCGATGGTACAACAGGCGGTGCTGAGCCAGCGGCTTATGGTGTTGAGCTAGGCTACACATTCCCAGTATTAGCGCATCAATCCAGAATAGGGGCAGGTTACCAGCATACTTATAATGCGGCTCCTGTTTTCACAGCATCCACTAATAAAGTGTATGCAGAGGATGCTGATCATTATACGGCTACTACGACTTATTCAACGAGTGGTCTGGGCAGTTATGGCTTACCCGCAAATCGCTATTATGCTGACTATATAGTTAATATTTCTAAGTGGACAGATGTTGGCTTTGAACTCTATCATGATAAAGACTATAGCGTGAGCAAAGGCGGCACAGGTACATCTGCTACCGTGGGCATTCTCCAGCTAAGTGTTAAGTTTGCATAATCTTGCAAAAAACCTGATAAGTGAAGCTAAAAGCCCGCATCTGCTGCGGGCTTTTTAGTTCCAGAAAATAGTTGCCAAAAGCTAATTATTCTGGTAAAGATCATCTTCTTGGGGGTGAGCGTACGGCTCATTAGTCAGACATTTATTTAAATATCTAGAGGTTACTTAATCATGCAACTGAAAGTTACACCTATCGTTGCCGGTCTTTGTATGTTGGGACTGGTTACTGTGCCTGCATTTGCTGCAGACACATCGTCAAATAATCCTAATGAGCAGCAGCTGATTGAAAAGCTTTCTCAGCAAACAACTGAATTGCAAAAAGAAGTGGTCAGTCTGCAAAAACAAGTTAAAACATTAAAGACACAACACACGGTTGCGCATGTGGCCAAATCACAGGAAGCGCCTATCAAGAAAGTTTCAACAGGCCCCTCCGTTATACCCGCACAGTCAATTTATGAAAATCTCCAGTTGCAAAAACACACTATCATGGGCAAGCGTTCTGAACAGCCAACGCCGGTTTACTCTTTAAACAGCGACCCTATTTTTATTAGTGGTAATCCTATAACAACAGCGCCTTATTTGGGCGAACATACAGCATTTGACGCCTCTGATCTGGTCGTTTACTTCACTAATGTGGGTATTGATCTGCGCTTGTTGCAGCAACGTGAGAAAATTTACGGTATTTATAAACAATATGGCCTTGAAACTCCAAGAGATCCTATGTTGAATATCAGTGGCGGGTTAGAAGCGCAATATGTTAATCAAAAACCTTATACCGGTAATAAAGTTAGTGATGTTGATCTGACGCGTGGCGAACTCGATCTGACTGCCAATATTAATACCTGGACGACCGGCTTTATGACATTTGCGTATGATAATGCGCCGCCTGTAACGCCAATGACGGGTGAAAGAGTATCAAATGCACGTCTTTTCTTGGATAAAGGCTTTGTAACCATTGGCAATTTAAGTCAGACGCCTTTCTATAGCACCATAGGCCAGTTTTATGTGCCGTTTGGTTCTTATGTGTCGTATATGGTGAGCGATTCCTTGCCTAAGATGATGGCGCGTATCAAAGATCGTGCTTTGGAGCTGGGTTTTGATAGAGCCTGGAACGCTAGTGAAATCAATGCTACTGTTTTCACGTTTAAGGGTGATAGTTCAACCAGTGCCAGTAGCAGCAAGTTGAACCAATTGGGCGCGAACCTTGATTATGATATTACTCAGCCAAAATGGAACGCAACGGTGGGTGGCAGTGTTATCAGCAATATGGCTGATTCATTAGGTATGCAGAATAATGGCGGTAGCAACAGCACTGTTAATTTTGCTGGTTTTGATAATTCTTCCGAGCAGTTAGTCCGTCGTGTGCCTGCTTATGATCTGCATGGCAGCGTAGGTGTGGGCCATTATACGGCGATAGCAGAATATGTAGAAGCTTTCCATGATTTTTCGCCTGCTAATATGACATACAATGGTCATGGTGCGGATCCGGGCGCTTTAAATATTGAAGGTATTTATAGCTTCCCTGTTTATAATCTGCCCAGTTCGATTGCTATTGGTTATGGTATGACGAAAGACGCTCTGGCGTTATTGTTGCCTAAGCAGCGTTATATCGCTACTTATAATATTTCTATCTGGAAGGATACGGTCGAGTCGCTTGAGTTCCGCCATGATATTAATTATCCGGGTAGTGCAACGGCAACAGGGCAGACTTTAGCGGTGTCTAGTAGTGGCTTGGGTCATGCGAGTGACACCTTAACATTCCAGATTGGCGTATACTTCTAGAGTGTTTGCCGGTTAACGCTAGTACAGAGTTTCGCTAATTATGTCTGACAAGTATCCTCCCCCTTTCAGGGGGAGGATTAAGGTGGGGGTAATTTAAACAACCCCCATC
>JBEPVU010000115.1:0-6777 GCA_041690855.1 Gammaproteobacteria bacterium
ACATGGAGTAATCCAGGTAAGCTTTTTCGGTAAAGACACGTAATGGTTGCTGTTCAGTTGTTTCTGCGAGTGCTGTTGCCATGGTATTGCCAGGTTAAAATTTTAGGTATGATAGATTTTGAAGGTGGAGAATACAAGAGACTATTATTCTGGCGAGATAATTTTTACCGTGGGAAAATAATTCTTATAACCACGATCACGCGTTACTAACGTTAAGCGTGAATATGCAGCATGAGCGCCAATATAAAAATCAGGCATCAGTGTATGTCGTTTGCCGCCGTTTTTCCTGTAATAGGCAAATGCCTTGCTGGCAATAAAACCTGCTTCCCAGGGTAAAGATAATCTCTGATAATCTGCTACCGCTATTTCAAGATCAGCTATTTCTCGAAAATTAGTGGCTATTTCGGCATAAATGATTTGATTAATAGCCAGATCGCCGGCTGCTGCACAGGAATCTAAAGTAGTGATTGACCACGTGGTATGCTGATTAGAGCGATTGGCAATAATATCTAAAATGATATTACTATCAATCAGAAAAAGCGGCCTACTTATCATCTTTACTATAGCCTCTGGTTAAAAGCATTACTTCTTCAGTAGTCATATTATTTGTTTGCACAGATTGCATGCGCCGTATAATGCGTTGTCCGCGCGACTCTTGTTTGGTTTTTTTTAGTTTTACCAGACAGAGCATTCCTTTATGTTCCTTGAATTCAACTTCCGTGTGCGGTGATAAGCTATATTTAATACGATATTCGCTAGGAATCGTTACCTGACCTTTGATAGTAATGTGCATGTCTGTCTCCGTAATACTATTTTTATGTATTACCATAGTATAAGTGTCTGATAATGATTCTGCAAGTGCTGCGTAGGGATAATATGGAATAGGAATAACACCTGAACCTTAAGGAAAGCTTAAGGCCTATAAAAAAATCTGTTATATTTACACTACTCATGAAAACTAGAAAAGGTAATAACAACATGCAAGCGAAAACACAACTAACCCGCACCGAAACCGATAGCATGGGCGCCATTGAAGTGCCAGCGGAACACTACTGGGGCGCGCAGACCGAACGGTCGTTGCATCATTTTGCGATTGGTTGTGAAGATAAAGATCGGATGCCGATTGAAGTGATTAAAGCGATGGCTATCCTGAAAAAAGCGGCGGCGTTAACTAACGCTGATTTAGGGTTATTGCCCAAAGATACAGCAGAATTAATTGCTAAAGCAGCCGATGAAATTATCGCGGGTAAATATGATGCGGAATTTCCTTTACGTATCTGGCAGACAGGTAGTGGCACGCAAACCAATATGAATGTTAACGAAGTCATTGCCAATCGTGCGATTGAATTAGCGGGTGGCGAACGTGGTAGTAAAAAACCTGTGCATCCCAACGATCACGTCAATATGTCGCAATCCTCTAACGATACTTTTCCCACGGCGATGTATATTGCGGCAGCGCAAGGCGTGACGCATCAATTATTACCGGCCGTTAAAAAATTACGTGATGGATTAAGCGCGAAAAGGCAGGAATTTAAAGCGATTATTAAAATCGGCCGCACACATTTGCAGGATGCTGTGCCATTAACATTAGGACAGGAATTTTCCGGCTATGTTGCGCAATTAAATAGTGCGATTAAATATATTGAGCAAGGGTTATCTGATTTATACGAATTAGCCATCGGCGGCACCGCAGTAGGTACGGGATTAAATGCGCATCCTGAATTTGCCAATCGTGTAGCGGCGGAAATTGCTAAGCTTACCGGATTGCCATTTGTATCCGCTGAAAATAAATTTGCGGCTTTAGCAGCGCATGATGCCTTAGTATTTGCCAGCGGCGCTGTAAAAACTTTGGCGTGTGCGCTGATGAAAATCGCCAACGATATTCGCTGGTTAGGTTCCGGCCCACGCTGTGGTTTAGGTGAGTTAACATTGCCGGAAAACGAACCAGGATCTTCTATTATGCCTGGCAAAGTGAATCCCACGCAATGCGAAGCAGTAACCATGGTGTGCATTCAAGTGATTGGCAACGATACCGCGATTTCATTTGCAGGAACACAAGGCAATTTTGAATTAAATGTATTTAAACCCTTAATGATTCACAATTTCATGCATTCTATTAATTTATTGGCGGATGCTTGTTGTTCTTTTAATGAATTTTGCATTGAAGGTTTGCAAGCCAATCGTGAAAAAATTAATTATTATCTGGCGCATTCATTAATGCTAGTGACTGCCTTAAACCCCGTTATCGGTTACGACAAAGCCGCTAAAATTGCTCACCATGCACTGCACGAAAATATGACACTGAAAGAAGCGGCCTTAGCATTAGGTTATTTAACGGCTGAGCAATTTGATCAAGCGGTGCGACCGGAGAAGATGATTGGTACAACGTCATAAGGTTGCAGTTTTTGCTGTCATCCTGAGGAGTGTAACGACGAAGGATCTCCCAATGACTGTGATAAATCAGGGAGATCCTTCGTCGCTAATGCTCCTCAGGATGACAGGGGAAAAATAAAAAACGCTTCAAATGAGCTTATAAGTTTTACTGTTCCAGATGGTTATAGTTTCGGCCAGCTCTGCTGAACGGGGTATACCAAAAAAACCAAAACGGTGTTTGGAAAGCGTTTTTTTCTGTTGAGAATTTAATGACTGTTCAGGATTTTTTAGCTCCGTAAGAATTTTAATTTTCTCTTGTGCTAACACTGTGTTAAAGAAAGATCTATCTAATCGTTTTATTTCTTTATCAATTTTTCGTTCATGTTTTATCTTTTGCCATTTAGCGGCTGTGTCACTTCCTTGATCAGCCTGTTTATCAGCAGGCTTATATTCAGGCTTTTCTTCTACCCCAAAACTTTGCTTAACAGCTTCTAAAAAGCCTAATTTCTTTTTCTTTTCACCATCATTAAGCTGGCTGAGTCCCCAATTCCAGGTTGCAGATAATAAAAATAAAGGCGATAAAGCCAGTTTTAAACCCCATTCTACAAGATTGCCGTGGTCGTGATGATCATTTTCTGTATCGCCAGTAAATATATAGGTAGCATCTTCAAAACCTTCGGCGGCGGCATTGACTGTAGTTGTTATAATGCTATTAACTTTTGGAACATTATCGGAGGTGAGACCGGTGGCCGTCAGGTGGCCTAAAAATAGGGCTAATTTAATAGGCGTAAAAACTATTTTAGTGATAATGCGAAAAGGATTAAGTATTTGTCCCCAATTTTCTTTTTTGCGGCAATCGTTGAAGCTTTCTTTTAGAGTTTGAATAGGTTTTGGCAATTTGCCTTGCGTGACCAATGCTTTTACAGTAGCTAAAGAATTTTTAACATTAAATATTAATTGTGTAAAGCCAGCGGCAGGTATAATAACGTCTCGTATATAAACAGCAGCGCGCGTGAGATGAGGTAATAATAAAATACCTTTCTTTGCGGCAAACCACCAGGTGCCAGCCGTGGCAAGGGTGGCAAATATTGCTAAACCAATAACCAATGTTGTTAATATAACCGCGCCGGTTATTCGCAATACTTGTCTTACTCTACTTTCATCCTCGCGTTTAATAAACCATTTTTTAAAGCTTTGCCATTTATTTTTTAAAGTTTCATTGCAGATCATATCGGCTATGGAGTGGTAAATAAGAAAAATATAGCCAATAGCTGCAATGACCACCAGTGGCCATAACAACCCAGATAAAGCAGTAGCGGATAAAACAAAAGCAAATTTGATGCCCAGCACCAGCAGCGTTGCTTTCAGTGCGCTTGCGGTAACAAAGCCGGAACCTATAGAAGCAGGTGTGGTAAGCAAAAAACTGGCGCGTAATAGCCTTATTTTATTTTGGATGGCAGGCAGTTGTAATTTTGCGGCTTGGATCAGCTGACTAAGATCGTCATCACTCTGTTGTTCAGGTTCGTTTTCCATCGGCAACAAAACCTGACTCACAAAGAATTTTTGCATGGTTCGCAATTGTTCTTTAGCAACTTTTTTTTCTTCTTTTTGTTCTGGGGTGAGTTTTTTGCCTTTAAAGCTGGCTACTAAATTTTTTTGTGCCAGATATTCTTGCGCAAAGGCGCATGTTGAATACGCTGGATTAGCGGCAAGATCATCTAATGTTTTAACAAGCAGTATATTAACGCCTTTTTTGCCCAGGAGTTCGAGCTGTTCAAGTCCTAGAAGAATATTTTCTTTATAGACTTGCCCTTCAAAAACACCAGCCAGCAAAAATGCCAGTATGGCGCAGAGGAGTACCGGGCTAAGTAATAACATGCCGGTAAAACTCAATAGTCCAAGAGAAATAACAACGCCAAGCGTTAGTAAGCCGGTAAGGATATATTTGATAATTTTTTTGAGTTTCTTATTGACCTTCATGGTATAAAATATGCTTTATGTAGGTGAAAAGCATAATAACGCCAAGTCGGGCTAAATGTAAATAAGAATCATTATCATCAAATATGACCGATAAAAACTTTCACCGCCGGCCCGGTTAAATAAATAGGCTGGTCAAGCGCCTGCCAGCAAACAGTCAACTCACCGCCGGATTGCTGCACGGTAACGGTATGGTTTAGTTTTTCTAATAAGCGGCCTGTCACCATTGCTGCGCAGGCGCCACTGCCGCAGGCGAGGGTTTCACCCACACCACGTTCATAAACCCGCAGGCGGACATAGTTGGCATTAATAATTTGCATAAAACCAACATTAACGCCTTGTGGAAAAGCAGGGTGTTTTGTTAAGAACGCACCAACGGCCTGTACAGGAGCCGTTTCTACGTCTTCTACCAGAATAACCGCATGGGGATTACCCAGGGAAATAGCACAGAAAGGAACCATCTGATCATTAATTTTCAGCGAATATTGCAACGCCTGTTTTTCAGCCGTAAAAGGAATTTGTGCGGGCGCTAAAACAGGCACACCCATATTCACCGTTACCTGGCCATCTTTTTCCAGTGTTAATTCTAACAACCCGCTTAATGTTTCAACTATAATCGGATTTTTATCTGTTAATTTTTCGTCCTGTAAAAAACGTGCCAGACAACGCGCACCATTGCCGCAATTAGCGGCTTCACTGCCATCGGCATTAAAAATACGATAAAAAAAATCGGCTTGCGGATGACGCGCTGGCTCGGCAATCAGTAATTGATCAAAACCAATCCCCGTACGGCGATTAGCCCATTGGCGAATCTGCTCAATGGCTACTAACAGGTTTTGCCTGATAGCATCAACCACCATAAAGTCGTTGCCCAGGCCATGCATTTTGGTGAATTTAATAGTCATAGTATGTTTCTTGTCATCATAATATTTCCTCAATTTTCAGGCAATAATCTCTCACTAGCAAATAACTCCACTATACTTTCCCGTGGTCTGATTAAATACGCCTGGTCTTTATCAACCATTACTTCCGCCGCGCGGCCGCGGGAATTGTAATTTGAACTCATGGAAAAACCATAAGCGCCGGCGGAGCCAATGGCGAGTAAATCATTTTCCTGAATCGCTAATAGCCGATCTTTGCCGAGAAAATCACCGGTTTCGCAGACGGGGCCTACCACATCATATAACTGTGTGGTCGTATTTCGCTGATTAACGGGAATAATAGCCTGCCACGCATTGTATAAAGCAGGTCGGATTAAATCGTTCATCGCGGCATCAACAATAGCGAAATTTTTAGCGGCCGTATGTTTTAAATAATCTACTTGGGTTAATAAAATACCGGCATTAGCGACAATCGAACGACCAGGCTCAAGAATTAATAATAAATTGCGTCCGGCTAATTTTGTTAAAATCGCCTGACAAAAATCAGCAGTAGTAACCGGAATTTCATGCTGATAACACACGCCTAACCCACCACCGATATCAAGATGCTGAATATTAATATTAAACTGAGTAAGTTGATCGATTAATGTTAACAAACGATCCATTGCCGCTAAATAAGGCGCTATTTCCATTAATTGTGAACCAATATGAAAACCTGCGCCGATAATATTAATATGTGATAATTGCGCCGCCTGCTGATAAGCCGCTAGCGCTTCTTCAATCGCAATACCGAATTTATTTTCTTTTAAACCCGTAGCAATATAAGGATGTGTACCGGCGTCAATATCAGGATTAATCCGCAAAGCAATCGGCGCTTTTTTATTTAATTGTCTGGCAATTTCGTTAATACGCAATAATTCCGGTATCGATTCCACATTAAAGCAATAAATATCGGCTGCCAACGCTTGTTTAATTTCCTCCACTTGCTTACCCACGCCGGAAAAAATAACTTGCTTACCAGCGCCGCCTGCGGCTGACACACGTGCTAATTCGCCGCCGGAAACAATATCAAAGCCAGAACCTAAACGTTGTAAAATATTTAACACCGCGATATTAGAATTTGCTTTAACAGCGTAACAGATTTTATGCGGTACGTTGTTTAATCCCTGCTGAAACGTCAGCCAGTTTTTTTCTATCTCAGCGCGTGAATAAATATAAGTGGGTGTGCCAAAATGCTGAGCAATTTCAGCCAGCGGTAGTTGTTCTACATACAATTGATTATTTTGATAATAAAAAGATGAATTTAACATTAAGTACTCTGAATCATTTGATCAAGATGCGTCTGATTAGTATTTTTTGCCGGTGTTGGCGGCGGCCTATACAAAGGCCCCATCTGCCCGCAGCCGGAGAGGATAAATAGGCAGATGAATAAGCCAGAAATTTTTTTTAACATGTAAAACCTTTACTAAAATTGTGTTATATACCTAACCCGCTGAGGTTTTGAGTATTTATTGTAGGGTGGATTAGGCCGCAGGCCGTAATCCAC
>JBEPVU010000116.1:0-6514 GCA_041690855.1 Gammaproteobacteria bacterium
CTCTAATAGTTTAGCTTTCTTTAAATATGTACGCGCCCAACCTACTCTATTTTCAAAGATAGCTTGTCGTCCACTTGGCAATAATTCATTCTTCTCAGCATCCGTTAATTGAAAATTTGATGCTAATGAATCAATGACTTCTCTCAAAGTATGCTCCTGATCATCACTAATAAAACTTAATAGCGGCAACATTAAGGTTTGATAATCTGGTATTGGCATGATTTTAATCCTCTGATGCATTCTTTGATATTTTTAAATGCCCTTAGCAATTAGCTTTTAATTGTAGAATTACAATTGCTATATATTATCTAAGCACAGGATCAACATCAATAATAAGATTTACATCTTCTTCCATGTGAGCGCCTATATTTCCCATTTTGCGTATACGATGAAGAAAAGCTTGAATCTCATTTTCATCATAGCTGTCAAAAATATCTAGCTCTCTCAAAATAGTCATGTGGTTACAATAAGGACAGTTCCATGATTCCTCTATATATCGATTAGACAAATGCATAATTCTTTCTCTTTCTACGCACTTTTTTTATCAATTTTTTCATAATAGATAATGCTATTTCGGGAATACACATTAGGAATTCCTAATTTACGATGCCTCTCTTGCGCTTTACGCACAGCGCGATTACCAATACGCTGTATGTCCATCACAATATAATAAATCTCTAGATTTTTAAGTTTACTTACTTGCATACTACTGTTGCACCTTTTTTAAAAATTGTTCAAGTAACAATTCATCAGCTATTACAAAATCATGAAGTTCACCTACTGCTACTTCTTGGAAATGATCATTAGAATTATAAAACAAACTCCAATAATCCACTAAATCTTTATAACTATACCAAAAATTTCTAATACTTCGGTAAAATCGCCTTTTCACATCTTCATCAGGTACGTGATGCCCACCTTCCAATACTCTTTCTTTAATACGTGCAATACATACATCTGCGTTATCGAGAAATATAAAAACTATACTTACTCTATAACCAGCCAACTTTAAACTTTCAATCATTCTTTTTGAACTTAATCCTGCCAAGGTAGATTCAATAATAATTGAGTCCTGCGTTTTAATTAGTTCTTCTAGCCTTTGCAAAAATAATTTACCCGCTTTTACTTTAACTTTATCCCAATCATTAGGTGAAAGTTCCGCCGCAATTGCATCTGCGCCCAGATATTGCAAGCCATAAACCGCAGCATACTCTAATGCAAATGTTGTTTTTCCAGAGCCATTAGGGCCAGCAATGATAGTTACTTGTTTTTTTTGCATACTTTTATTTGAATTATAATTCCATTATATGTTTCTGAATATAAAACATATTCGTAATATAAACTTATAAAAGTTTTTAGCAACCCATTTTATCTAGATGACTAGTATAATTTACTGTTTGATTAATAGTAGTATTTGACGGTCTTTCATGGTCTTTGATGATTAGCATTCTGGCGTGCCCGGAGAGATTCGAATTCCCGACCACCAAGTTCGTAGATGGATGGGTTGGTTTTAACTGATTGATTTTTAATAACTTTTAACTGTGGACGCCCATTACATTAGCACAGTTAAGCATATGAGGGTATAACAGACTCCCGAGAAATCCCACAGTATTATTTAGCTGTTTATCCGCTGAATTACTTACTTTATCCTGTTTTGTTCTGCCACTTATAATAATTTTATTTGCGGCGGAACAACTTTGATAAGAGACGCCGCCTAAAGTACATTTGACTTTTGCTTTAAAAACAATAACAATTAAGTTAAGTGGACTGGGGAATCCTGGTCGGCGTCTATGCCTTGGCGAATGCCAAGGCTTTTCGCTTTTTAGGGAAAGCATTTTAATCCATAATCTTTTATTTTGCCGTGCCTTTTATAAAATTTCTTTTCAAGTATTTCATACGCCCTATTTTCCTGAGTGTTATTTAAGAGGTAACGACCTACAGGTCTTGCAACTAAATCAGCTAATTGTAATCCGCATGAATTCGAGCGTTTATCTGCAAAAACCAATTGAAATGGTAAAAATAAATTCTGAACATTATTACCTGCACATACCCGTCTAAACTCAAGCTCCAATTCAGCGTCTTCTTTTTTGCCTCGACTTTCAAAAACAATGTGTAATGTCTTGCCATAATAGTCCTTACCCAATAGAAAATCATAAATTCTTTCTAGTCCAATATAAAGTGCTAAGTGATAAGGATTAGAAGACACTATATATTTTTCTTGAAGAGCTAATTTATTGATTCCAACAGCAATCAGTGTAAATGGCGCTTCCTGCATGAGCAAATTCAAATCAGACATAAAAACTTGTCTATATTCAGCATTAATAAGAATTTTAAAATCATCTATTGCTTTTCTTATTTTCTGTTCATGCAATACCACCATATCATGACCAAAATGTTTAAATTTAAATTTGCTGACAGCGGGAGATACTACTTCGGCATAATTAGCTTTTTCAAAAATGCAAAACGCTAATACAAATACAGGATAATTGGTATCGATAGAAAGCAGCCCATGGTCACCACTCTCATCGACATACACAATATATTTACTAAATTCTTGTGGATTCGTATGCATTTTAAAAACATCTGGGGCTTTATTAATGACAAAATATACTATACTCAAATCGCTACAACATTTGGCTAAGCACAAGCTGCCTTGAGCAACCGTAAATTTTAAATTTAAAAAACATTTAATGTACGCTAATTTTATTTTATTATACATACTGCTATAGAAATTTCATAGTATTATTGCGCTAGAGCTTACCTTCAAACTTAGCAACAATGTGCCATCAAATGATGGCACAATTTATCATTTGCAAGGTGGATTTATGGATATTTTTTCGGTACGAGATTTACGTGAACATACAGGCGCACTTATACAAGATGCGGAAGCAGGCAAACTATCGTTAGTCACTAAGAGAGGTCAACCTCTCGAGGCATTCATAGTAAAATTAGGCAAATTAGGTATATCAGCAATTAATTATACAATCAGCGAAGTTAACGAGGAGTTAAAGAGCTTTGAATAAATTTATTTATGCTTTTCAGCAAATTAAATCGGCAATTTATGGTTCAGCAGATGAATTACTAGAATAGAAAATCAAATTTTAGCGCTAGATACAGCGCCTTGGATTAGCAGAAAGCAATCCACCATTTTTAATATCAATTTTATCAATATCTGTTACACCTAAAGCATTATAGGTTTTAAGAATATTAACAGCCAAATTGACTGATGCTTGATTATAAAGTGCGGCATCATCTTTAATACTTCTAACTGACTCAGGATCAGCAATACCAGTATTTGCCATATTCATTACAGTTGCAGACATGTCTCTTAAGGCACCTATATAGTTACTAAAATTTTCTTGCATATTATTAAGGAATTGTTTTGCTTGTTCATTATCTAAATCAGGGGAGTTTAAGTGAGACAAGTTATACAAAGCCTCTAAGGTGGCATCATGCAAATCTTTAGCGGAATCATATAGCGCATATAAATCATTTTCCTTCGCAGTCAAAGTTAAATTATTTAACGAAGTGTCCGGCGGGTCATTTATTTTTTGTGAGCATAACGCAGGCATAAATAGCAACAATTTAGCACACTGAAAGACAACCTGCGCCATGTTTAATAGCGCCTTAACTATTTGATTAATCGACGTATTTCATGGCCTTTCGCGGTCTTTGATAATTAGTATTCTGGCGCACCCAGAGAGAGATTCGGCTCCCCGACCACCAAATTCACAGCTCGATCAACTATTTTTAACTGTGGACGCCCATTACATTAAGCACAGTTAAGCATATGGGAGTATAACGGACTCCCAAGAAATTCCATAGTAACCGATGCTTTCTAAGCACCGTCAATTGATTGAAGATTTAAGAAAAACATAGCCACAGTAATGACTTCCTAAATCCTACCTGCTATACTTTGAACCATGAGTAAGAAAAAATCTAAATTTATCAAGATCATTGATGATACCGTTAAAATGCCTGCTAAGTCTGGCAACGGTACTTTGAAAATTTTGGTAAATGTAGATGAACAGGGTAAGTTAGGCCACTATAGCCTAACCTATATTAATCCCCATATTTATAGTGCCGATAACGGACGTGTTTTAGGTTATGACAACAGTCACGGTTATCACCATCGACACTATATGGGCAAAGTAGAACCAGTAGAATTTAGCCGTTACGAAGCCATTGCAGAACAATTTGATAATGAGTGGAGGACTTTACATGAAAAAATTAAAAAGCATAACCATTAAAACAGGAAAAGTTGAAGATTTCATGGCGCATGTGAAAAGTGTTATGCGCGCGCTTGATAAAAAAGAACCCCTCAAACCTTCACATACGCTAACATTTGCAGACCCTCTGGAAATGCTGCAATTTTTGAGCGAAACCAAGCTAAAATTGATTAACAGCATTCGCCGACATCCTGACTCAATCTCTAATATTGCAAAAGCAATAAAGCGTGATAGAGCGGCTGTTTTCCGTGATATAAAGGAAATGGAAAAATTTGGCCTCGTTAAAACCTATGAAGAAATAAACCCTGGGCATGGTCGCCATAAAATGGTGAAAGTGGCTGCTAATAAACTTAAATTGGAAGCTTATATTTAAGAAAAAAAGACTGAAAAAGAAACATGCTAATATCTAAAATTGATATTTTTTGCACAGCATTGACTAGCGCCCTAAATATATCTATGCTTTCTATCAATACGGCCCACTCCTCTGCGTTGCAAAATGTACGAGTGGGTTTTCTTTTATGCGATAGACATGTCGATTTATAATAAACCTTATCTTACATTTCAGCAGCAGCTCGATTTATTAAAATCTTTTGGATGGACTTTCCGGCAAATTGGAAACAACATGAATTCTGGAAAAATTGGAAAAATTATTAGCTATAGCCTAACTCTACATCACAGCCTGCTTGTCCTCCACGTATACCCCAGTTCTCTTGGGTAATTTCACGTAGGAGAATGTTGATATGATCTTTGGGGATGCCTATTACTTCAAGGTTTCGCACAATAGTACGATAGAGGTTACGTTTTGCCTCTAAAAAACGACCAGCAAAACAATCTATACTGATATGTGTATATAAATTACTTAATCTTATTATCTGCCCAAGTTTCAATGATAAATACGCAAAGAGTATGGGCAGCATGAGCGGCTAAACGCGCGTGCCTAGCCTTAATATTGTAAATTTTACGCCCTCTGCCATGCGCTGAGCCAGCATGGGTACGTAATGCACCTAAACCGTCTACTGTTGTAAATAAACCTGATAGAATTTTCTTTAGATCATCATCTACTAATTGGCCTGGCTCAAAACCCAAATGGCTACTAACGACTTTCCAAAGTGGCTTTATTGTTTGATCTGATGGTAAGATTAGCCCTTCATCCTCTATATATATCTTGCATAAAGATTCTACAATAGAACAAGCTGCCGTTAACCCAGCAGGCGGATCAGATTCGATTGTGCTAATTGCTCTTTGAAACTCTTGCTCTACTCCACGCAAATCTTTACTTTTAAGAATATCCTTTAATGTTTTAGTAGAAAGTCCAGCAGTCGCACCCAATATCTGCCCACCTGTATGATAACTTAATCCGTGCTTTGATAAAATTTCATTAACTTTTTGTCTAGCAACAACATGCTCCTCAACGGTATTTCCAAAAGAGTCAAATTTATCAACCTCCATAAGCTCTTCTATTACTTTACCAAGAACCTTAAAAGCATCAACTTCAGGATCATTATTACAACGACTAAGCCAAGTTCTGCATTTATTTATTTTGCTGCCATCCGGTTCCTCGCCTGACGCACCATTTAAAAAAAATATTGTGTTTAATTCGTTATGAGTATGGCGTGAAGCCAATATATCACTAATAACAACAATAACTGGCATAGGTATAGTGGTATGACTCATATTTTTTATTTAGTTTTGTATGAAATCAACCATTTTACTGATACAAAATGAGAGAAGCTATAGGCACAATTTAATATAGGTTGTAAGAAGCAAGAATTAGGGCTGCCGTCCAAGCACTTCCTTGTGCTGAACAACCTCCTGTAAAGTGGAACCGGCAGTCCTAATTCCTAGAGGGGCAATTTAAACAGATTGGTTAAAAAGTTACTATTAGCGATTGTCGGAAAATTAGAAGGTTTCAAGCTTACAGCTAAGCTTGTATAGGCTGTATAACGGCTGCCCAGTTGTTGACAGGCTTATATCCAAATTCGGTGTTTTGTTCGCTAATTGCCGGAACTGTAGGGGTTTGTGGGATATCATTGAAAGCAGTTGGTTTAAGAGCTTTCGCCCAATCATTAACAGGTTTATAGCCCACTTTGCTGGTTGGATCGGGTATCCACTTACCATACGTTTTAATAATCATTTCAGTATCGACATGACCCATCTGCTTAGCTACCCACAGCATGTTTTCGCCAGCCGATAGCATCATCGAGGCATAAGTGTGGCGAGTTTGATAAGGATTACGGTAGCGAACACCTGCTCTTCTAAGCATATACTGTCTATTATACACATCT
>JBEPVU010000117.1:0-6535 GCA_041690855.1 Gammaproteobacteria bacterium
ATATCAATGCCACGATTCAAATTAGTGGAATTAAATCCATTGGTCATTTTTCCTTGTGCTGGCCACGTCCAGGTAATGCCCGCTACTTTAGTGGTAGTGCCGGGGGGCGGCGTTGCTGTTCCTGTTACAGCAGCAACGGGCGCTACGGCAGTATTATCTGCAACAGCGACAACGGCGGGCGGATTATTGGTTTGTTGTGACGCCGGCGCCGCTAAAGGTGTTGCCGGTGTTGTTGTTTTGGTTGTTGCCGTCTGTTTTGCACTCACCAGTGCGCTGGATTGCGGCCTTAAATGCAATTTTTGTCCGGCACGAATGTGATAAGGTTTAGCGAGATGATTATCCTGCGCAATCTGCTGATAATCGAGACCATACATCCAGGCGATTGAATATAATTTATCTCCCGGCTGTACGACATAAATAATCGGCACACGCAAAGGCTGCCGCCAGGCTTCTTTAACCGGTACTTGAACAAATTCATCCGTACCACAACCCGATACAGTGATTACACTCAGCAACAGCAGCAGCGCACTTCCAATACGTAGCATAAATTTTATCATCTGATTAAGAATGTGTGGGATGATGGTACCAAAACCCGTAAACAAACAGAAGCAGCGCCACGGTAATCCAACCTATTATTTCAACATAACGCGCCACCAGCTTTTCCATGCGCTCCCCTCCCCACAGCATAACACCGGTCACTAAAAAAAAGCGCCCGCCACGTCCCACTATTGAACCTAAAACAAAAGGCAGCAATGGAATATGCAGCGCGCCTGCTGCAACCGTAAATAATTTATAAGGGATAGGCGCAAAACCTGCAAAAAGCATTAACCAGAAGCCCCAGATGGTGAACCAAGCTTGAATTTGTTCATAACGAGCTTCATAGCCAAAGTGAATAATATAAGGATGAATAAATTTAAAGGCTACTGCGCCGATTAAATAGCCGAATAATCCGCCCAACACAGAAGCAATGGTTGTGAGTGTTGCGTAATACCACGCTTGTTGCGGTTTCGCTAATGCCATGGGCGCTAACATAACATCGGGCGGAATCGGAAAAAAAGAAGATTCTGCAAAACTCAAGCCAAACAAATAATAAGGCGCATGCTGGTGCCGCGCCCAGGCCATCATTTTGTTATATAAAAAAGTAAATATTCGCATAGGTTAAAAAGTACTCTCTAAATCGCTGATCCACTGTTTTAATTCACGGTTCACGGCGTAATTCGTTAAATCAAGGCTTAATGCCGTAACAGAAACACGCTGATTTTTAATAGCATAAAAATCGGTGCCAGGCCCGGCATCCTGTTCCGGCGCCGAAGGGCCGATCCAATAAATTGTTTGTCCACGGGGATCCTGCGCAGGCGATATTTTTTCGGCGTAATGCCGCGTGCCTAAGCGCGTCACTTCAAAGCCTTGCAATTCGCTTAACGGAATATCCGGCACATTGACATTTAAAATGGTTTTAGCCGGTAGCGCATGTTGTTGCATACGTAATATTAATTGTTTTGCAACCTGTGCCGCGGTTGCGTAATGCTCAAATTCAAAATGATGATTGCCTGCCAGTGATAACGCGACCGCAGAATACCCTAAAAAACAGCCTTCCATAGCGGCAGCCACTGTGCCGGAATAAAAGACGTCTTCACCTAAATTAGCGCCGGCATTAATACCGGAAACGACAAAATCCGGTGCTTGCGCTAACAAGCCTGTTAACGCTACATGTACACAATCGGTAGGCGTGCCTTGTACACTGATGTAACCATTTTCTAAATAGGAAAGACGCACAGGATTTTGCAAGGTTAATGAATTGCTGGCGCCACTGCGATTGCGATCTGGCGCAACCACCGCAATTTCCGCAATTTGCGCCAGCGTATCCGCTAAAATATGAATGCCCGGCGCCTGTACGCCATCATCGTTACTGACTAGAATCTGCATCTTTGTTATTCGTTAAATAGTGTTGTAAAAATTTTGACACTTGCCATAAGGCATCGTCACTCGCTTTTTTATCAAATCCTACGTGTGCGCCACGTAACATGCAGCCACTATAGGCTTTTTGATAATCGGCCGGTGTATTAATGGCGGCGCCCGTGGTTTGTTCGGTGAGCGCCCAATCTTTAGCCAGCACACCATGACAATTTTTAGGATTTTGTACATCGGCCAGCCATTCTACCGGCTGTGGATTATCAAAACCATGGTTTGCCTGTGGATACAACACCGCATTAATAACAGCCGAATTACGCAATTGCCCGATTAAATTCAAGCAATCCGCCGGTTGTGTATAATCATCGCCACCGCCATGTAGATATAACCACGGTGAACCCTCTAAATGATCATTAGGATAAATTAAATTACAGGCGGGATAAAAAGCGATATGCGCCGCAAATTGTACGCGATTATTTAAAACAGCGGCATTTAAATCATTAAAAGCCGTGGTTATACTCACTAGGCCACCTAATGACCAACCCATAATAGCAATTTTGCGCGCATCAATGTTAGGTTCTTTCGCTAAATATTGTAAAGCGCCATAAGCATCCGCAACCAGCATTGGTATCGGTAATTGTGCCTGGTTACTGGCGACACCGCCTAACCCGCGCGGCGTAAGACTATCGATCTGAAACGTGGCAATCCCTTGCTGATTTAACATTTTAACGTATTTGTTATACCAGGGTTTTAAGCCGCCCGCGCCTGGCATCATAATAACAGCGGGTAATTTTTGTTTACCCGTTACGGCTGGCAGACTCAAAAAACCCCATACCGGCTGCGGCTTTAATTCTTTTTTCGTCATTAATTGCTGAAAAGTAATCGGATTACTGCTCATAAAACCTGATTTTTGTCCGGCTATTAAGGGCGGCTGGTTGTGGATGCTGATGCCGGGTTGAGTATCAGCATCGGCGGCAAAAACGGCTGTGCCCCAGCTCACTAATAAAATAAAACACGCTGATTTAATCCATTGCAATAACATAAGTTCCCTCATTATAAAATGAAATTAACTGGCCGCCGCACCAGCCGCTGCTTGTGAAGCCGATGACTGCATACTGATCAACGGCAAAAGAATCAAGGCCAATCCTAACAGAAATAATACTATCGGCGTACTAATACGTACAGCAGAAGGATTTTCGCGATGGCTTTTATATTGTAACCCGGCGCCTACAATCAACATGCCCCCAATAATAAAACAGATTTTATGCAAACCATCCTGTAAAAGTCCGATAGGTTCCAGCATATTGCCCGCTGCCTGGCCTAAAGTAGGTTCAGTGGCAGCATAAGCGTATTGACTTAAGGCAAACAGCCAGGTAGTCCATAGAGCACTGATAAAAAAACGTTTATATTTTAATTTCCGCAACATGCTTTTACCTCTCAATGATTGAATTAGTCACAACTCTTTTTATCAAGCGCATCCTCAATACGCACTCTACCGGTCAAACTTAATACGACAGCGCCGCCATAACGTTGTCTGCCCTGTGGGCAGTAAGTAAATGTGCCTGCCTGGCGGGCGCTGCCCATTGCATTAAAGCGGACAGCATCATTTTTATTTAATGAAGAACGCCAGCTAAGTTGATCCCCTTTAGGTAACGCGTGATAAATACGTAATATCTGCTCACCGCTTTCTGGTTGCATTTTATTCAGCGGATTAATAAATATCAACCAGCCATCACGCCAGGCGCCACTGCAATGCAAACTATCGCTACTGTGACACACAGTAACAGGCAAACGTCTCGTAAGCGCCTCATGACGCGCATAATGTAAAGTAGTCACCAGTTCATTTAAATAAACGGTGGTTTTGTTGCTGATGATTAAGTGTTGATAACCCACTATACCCAGTGTTAGTAAAACACCTGACAATAAAATGGTCATTAAGCATTCTATCAAAGTAATTCCCCTTATCCTGCCTTCGCCTTTCTTTATCAGCATATTTATTACAGTTGCTCCAAACGTTGGGCAACGCGCTGCAAATCTTCCCAGGCTTTACGTTTTTCGCGGGGTGAGCGCAATAAATAAGCGGGATGATAGGTGACTAATAACGGTGTTTTTTCAGGGCCGTAATTAAATTCATGGCCACGTAATTTTCCTATCGTTTCCGTTGTATTTAATAAAAATTGCGCGGCAATCCGGCCAACGGCTAACATTAATTTAGGCTTTAATAAAGCTATTTGGCGCAATAAAAAAGGTGTGCAGGCGGCTACTTCTTCTGGTTTTGGATCACGATTATCCGGCGGCCGTGATTTTAAAATATTAGCAATATAAATATCGGCGCGTCTGAGCTGAATCGCTTGCAGCATAGCATTTAATAATTGACCCGCGCGGCCGACAAAAGGTTCGCCTTGTTGATCTTCCTGCGCACCAGGTGCTTCACCGACAATTAATAAATCCGCCTGTTGATTCCCCACGCCAAAAACCGTTTGCGTGCGGGTTTTATGTAGCTCACAACGCTGACAAGTCGCTACAGCCGCTTTCAATTCTTCCCAATTTAATTGATCAATGGATTGAATAGGCTGATCAAGTATAGCAACACGCAATTCCCAAGGTTGAATGCCCATAGCGTGTAAATATTGGTGACGTTTTTTTGTATCCATTTTAACTGTTTTAAAAAAATAAATGTGGGAATTATTGAGACAGGATTTTAGCATTAAATAACGCAATAAAAATTATTACTTGCAAAGTTCACCGTTTGTTCACTATTATAGAGCATCATAACTTTAACAAACAGGTATGCTTATGGTTACGCCTACGCAACATAAGATTTTTGAATTTATTAAAAAATATATTACGCAGAATGGTTATTCCCCTTCTTTAGTCGAAATCGCTAAAGGCATTGGTGTGCGCTCAAAAAGCTTGATTAGCCGCTATGTGCATGCTTTAGTGGAGGCAGGTTTCATTGAATTAGAAACCGGCCAGTACCGTCAAATCCGCTTAAAAGAAACGCATAAACCAACATTGCCCTTATTAGGCCGTATTGCCGCAGGACGCCCTATTGAGGCCATTGCTGAGCATGAACAGCCTAATGTGATGGACTTTTTGCAAAATGACCCATACTCATCGCGCTATGCCTTACAAGTGAAAGGCGATTCCATGATTGATGAAGGCATCTGGGACGGTGATCTTATTCTCTGCGAACCCCGCAGCCACGCCAGCAATGGCGAAATAGTGGTAGCGTTAATTGATGAACAGGAAGCGACTTTAAAGCGTATTCAACATAATAATAATGGCACCATTACTTTACATCCCGCTAATGCTACTTTACACCCCATCCACTACGCCGCCCACCGGATACGCGTACAAGGCATTTTTGTAGGGTTAGTGCGGCTTTCACAGAAAAAAATGCGTATGTAGTAAATTTCAGCCGTTTTTGGTTGCCATCAGAAAATCGCTGAAATTGATCACTTTTAGGTAATTTTAGCCGTGCTATTTTTTTTCTGACTTCCGTTAAAATAGAACAATCTATGCTTTTCTTAGTAAATTTTATTTCATAGGTAAAGAAGACATTAATTGCGCAGAAAATTGGCCTTTCTTGATTTTACTTAAACGCGGTGCGATATATTTAAGATAAAAGCGCAAATAATTAGTGATTTTAATTCTTTTTTACGGCCAACAAAGGGAATACTATTCATACCATAGCCTCTAAAAGACATTTGGTGCAACTTATTTATGGGAAATTAAGTTGCACCAAATGTCTTTTCTGCCTGATTGGCTACCAGCGCGACTTTACCATCATCCCTGCTTTAACTACGCCGCAATGTAAATAATGTTCCTTAAATTCAATGATTGGATAACGTGGGTTAAGCGCCTGGAGACAGACTTTGGTTTTCATATAAGAAATTTTCCGTAGCATGGGTTCTAGTTCACGATCCAACCGCACTAATACTAAGGCGTTATCACGCAGGGGAATAGTCGGATCAACAATGACAATAGAACCTTTAGGAAAGCTGACGCCACTGGGCGCTTCCATACTATCAACTTGAATTTGATATGCATAAGCCGATGCGTCCACAGGCGTTGAGATATAAAGATATTCATGATCTTCATTACCTGTTAGACGCTTGTCAGGATAAAGTACCCAGTTAACGACTTCTTGTTTTTTCAACATGGGGATTCGATGGCAGTCTATAGGTGGCAAAGCGGTGGCCAGTACTTCTGTTTCCATACCCTCATAGTTGCCATCCAGCCAACCGGGTGGTTTAGCGAAGACTCTTTCTATCTCCGCCGCTAAACGGTCGCCAATATTTTTACTAATATAATTGCCAATTAAATGGCTCATTTGACTGGGCGCTTTACCGAGAAAATTAGCCAGCTCAGCGATACCGCCTAAGGCCTGGGCTAACAAACGCAAATTGTTACGACGATTATTTTTAACACTCATGAGGACACACTATGTTCCTTTTGGGATCATCAACGGTATTAAGCAACTCATTACACGTTACCTACCCATCCCTTGAACCGCGTCCGCCCAATATTAAATTCGAAAAATTTTAGGCAATATAATAACCCCCCAGACAATCAAAGCATTTATAACTGTTAAAAAAACAGCGGCTGAAGCCAGATCTTT
>JBEPVU010000118.1:0-6511 GCA_041690855.1 Gammaproteobacteria bacterium
CCAATGATAGCCTATTAAAACGGTGGATTACGGCCTGCGGCCTAATCCACCCTACAATAAATACTCAAAAGCTCGATCTTTGTCGCAAAAACTGCTCAGCGCTCACCTCACCCACCATCCGCGTTGCTTCTCTACCATCAGCGCCCAAAAACACCAGCGTTGGCGGCGCAATAACCTTTAAAAATTGCTGCAACGCTTTATCCTGCGCATCATTAGCCGTTACATCTACTCGCACTAAAACAAAATCGCGCAACGCCTGCTGCACACGCAAATCGCCCAATACAAAACGCTCAATCATCTGACACGATACACACCAGTCCGCATAAAAATCTACTAACACGGGTTTATGTTGTTGCTGCGCAGAGGCTAAAATCTGCTGCAAATCCTGCACAGATTTAACGGTTACAAAATTTAATTTCTCCTGCGTCATAACAGGTTGCCGATTATTACTTCCTAATGGCTGCCACAAATTAGTATTTCCCTGTAACGCGCCCACTAATAGCACACTACCATACAGCAATAAAATAACACCCACGCCACGCCCGAAATTACGCCAGCCCTGCAAACGGGTTCTATTTAACGCTCCCAGATAAACCGCTAGAATAATCCAGAACACTGCCCAAAGCGCCAATATCAGCGGCGCTGGAACAATGCGCTGCACTAAATAAATCGCTAATGCTAACAACAACACACCAAATAATATTTTTATTCGTACTAACCACTCACCCGATTTTGGCAGCCATTTACCTTCAAAAGTGCCGGCGATAATTAACGGTATGCCCATACCTAATCCCATCGCAAATAAAGCCATGCTGCCTAACAATACATCGCCCGTACTGCTTAAATAAGTCAATGTGCCAATCAGCGGCGCCGTTACACAAGGCGAAACAATTAATACCGACAAACAACCCATGATAAAAACACCCAAATAAGTTCCACCCTGCTGACGGTTACTTAATTCAGTAAAATAATGGTTCCAACGCGCTGGCAGGCGCAATTCATAAAAGCCAAATAACGATAATGACAACAACACAAATAATCCGCTAAATAAACCAATCACCCAGGGATTCTGAAAAAAAGCCTGCACATAACTGCCTGCTAACGCGGCAATAGCGCCCGCAACAGCATACGTTAACGCAATGCCTAATGCGTAAGTAAGCGATAAATAAAATGAACGCTGTGTGGTGCGCTTATATCCTTGTCCTATAATAATGCCTGATAAAATCGGCAACAGGGGTAATACACAAGGCGTAAAAGCCAGCAATAAACCAAACCCTAAAAAGCCAACAAAAATTAATAACCCATTGTGTTTAGCTAATAAATGGCTGGCTGCATCCTGTGGGGTGTGCGCTACTGACGGCGCAACAGGTGGTATCTTTGCAAGTACAAGCGCTGGTTGCTGTTGAAGATCGCTGATCTGCGCCTGACTATTGGCAGGTGTAATCGTCAACGTAATTTGTTTATTGACAGGTGGATAACAAAATCCCGAATCGGCGCAACCTTGATAATTGACTTGTAAATTATAGTGGCCAGGCACTAAATTCATCAATATTAATGGAACCGTAATCGTGTTTTGATAGACCTGATATTTTCCTAAAATAGTATCTTCTTTGGGTATGCCTGCCGGTAACGCAACGGGCGCTAATTGCACGGGTGCAGCATTTAGTAATTGAAAATCAAAGCGATCACGATAGAGGTGATAACCGGGAGCGATTTGCCAGCTTAATTGCAAGGTGTTATTGCTGGTAAATTGGGCGGCTAATTTAAAGGCTTGTTCGGCAGGCAAAGGAGTGAAAGCTTTGGTTGCAATCGGGATTAATAGACAAATAAGAGAGAAGTATTTTAATAATTTTTTCATAATAAATTTTATAGTGAGATTATTAATTTGAACGTTTGATTAAATTAATGACATTCTGCAAATCGGTTAAGGTCGGCGATGTCAGACGATAAGCTTCGATACTCTCGTGCTGTGTACTCAGCGGCGTAGGCGCTACAAAAAGCGTAGGAATCCCATCAACGCCCAGCGCTAACGCCAGGCGGGCGTTTTCACGTATCTGCTGCTGTGTCAGATAGCTTAAATTATCTTTTTCCATTTCTTCTGTATTCACCCCATGTCTGGCGGCGATTTGTTTGATGTTATTAATATCTAAAGGCTGGCTACTGCTGAATAAATCGTTATGCAGTTGCATATATTTCCCCTGCTGCTGTGCAGACAGCGCTGACGTTGCCGCCACTAATGACGGCAGCCCTAAAACAGGATAATCCCGATAAACCATACGAATATCGGGATTGGCTTTCATCAACGCCGTTAATATCGCGGGCATCTTGCGGCAATAAACACAGCGATAATCAAAAAATTCTACCACCGTGATTTTACCCGTGGGATTGCCTGCAACCGTATTGACAGTGGGATAATATAATTCCGGCGGCGTATCAATTGTCGTAGCGGCTCGCGCCGTTATAAGAAATAAATACATTAAGATAGCTAAACTAAATCGTATTATTGGTAGCATCATTTTCCCTATTCTCACTATCGTTATATATACCCATCTCAGCGGGGTTTTGAGTTTTTTATCTCTCTTCAGGTAGGGTGGATTAGGCCGCAGGCCGTAATCCACCGTTTTAATAGGCCATTATTGGTGGATTACGGCCTGCGGCCTAATCCACCCTACAATAAATATTCAAAATCTTAGCGAGATGAATATATACTAGCATTGATAGCTTATAAGGAAAATAGACACTGCCATCAATCGCCTTATTAGTATTGCCTATGCCCCATAGCTCTGGTATCGTTTTCCCAGGTTGGATTGACTGAACAAGGTTGTTATTCTGTCATAGGCCTTTAGGCCCGCACTTGAATATCACCCACTTTGAATTGGAAGCTACTTATGCAAAATACTTTAGAGACAGTAACCACAACAATAAATACTGTCGCCCCTTTTGATGGACGCACGCACGCCGCTCAACCTTTAAAGGCATCCGTTAAACAGGCTTTACATAATTATTTTTCACAGTTAGGCGATACTATACCCACTAATCTTTATGAATTAGTACTCGCCGAAGTGGAAACGCCGCTGCTAGAAGCTGTTTTGCGCCAGACCCGTGGTAATCAAACCAAGGCCGCTAAGATGTTAGGATTGAGCCGGGGAACGCTGCGGAAAAAACTGAAGCAGTATGATTTGGACTAAAGTTTGCTATATAATTAAGCTATGAAAGATAATCCTCTTATCGCGCTGTCTGATTTACATATTCCTGGCTTGATTCAGCCCGGTATTTTGCAATCCGGTAAGCCTGCCGCTTTATCACATGCACCTTTAACAGGGCCACAAGCTTATTATCGCTCAAAAATAATTAATACCACTCTGGGGATTAATCCCCTAATAGCATCTACCGCCGCTTTATTAGCCTTTATAACGCAATTTCAAACAGCCCATACTTATTTTGATAGCAGCCAGATTTATCAAGACCTGGTACACGAAGTGCGTGCGTTTGAAAGCCAGGCGTATCTGCAAGGTTATCGTTCTGAAATTATTTTGCTGGCGCGTTACATTTTATGCGCCGTATTAGATGAAATTATTCTGACGTCTCCCTGGGGTGAACAAAGCCATTGGTATAAACACAAACTGTTAACGACTTTTCACGGCGAAGACTGGGGCGGCGAACGGTTTTTTACGATTCTGGAACGCTTAAGCGCTGATCCGGCGATTCATATCGATCTGCTCGAGCTGATGTATGTTTGCCTTAGCTTAGGTTATGCCGGTAAATTCCGCTTAATAGAAAATAGTCATGCCGAATTAGAAACCACGCTTGAAAAATTATATCAAATGATTTATTCACAACGCGGTGATGTGCGTAAACTATTAGCTATTAATGAAGAACCTGTGCAAAACCTGGCGTTAGTCACGGCTGAAGCAACAGCCCATAATCGCCAGCCACTGCCACTCTGGCTGTTAGCTATTTTTACCGCTATGTTGATGTTAACTATTTATGCCGGTTTTAATTTTATGCTGACCAGCAGTATTGCCCCGGTTTATCAACAATTAACGTCTATTCTGCAAAATGATGCCGACCACTAATAGTCAGGCGGCTGCGCTGAAAGAGCAATTCGCCAGTGCGTGGCGTTTTTTAAAATCACATGCTTTGCTGGATGTTCCCTGGTATTTAGTAATAGGTCCTCCTACAGCCGGTAAAACACAACTTATTGTGCGCAGCCATTTCGATTTTATAGCCGCGCCACATCTTAATAGCGCTCCGCAGGATGAAAGCGAAGATAATCATCGCTGCAACTGGTGGTTTACGCAGCGTATGACTTTTCTGGATGTACCCGGCCATTACCTTTGTCAGGAAGATAATGTGAGTGAGTGGGAATTATTTTTAACGGCTTTAGAACCGTATTTAGCGCGCAAGCCGCTGAACGGCATTATCTTGACGTTAGATATCGCAGCATTAAGTTTATTAAATAAAACCGAACAGAAAAAAACAATTCAGCCATTACGGGAAACACTTTTTTTATTCAGCAAGCGTTTAACGGTTTCCTGCCCCGTGTATTTTTTATTAAGCAAAGTGGATGGCATCGTAGGCTTTAATGAATTTTTTGCTGATTTAGGCAAAGAAGAACGTGAGCAGATTTGTGGCATCAATCTGGCGCAAGCACCTAAAGCCGATACCAGCAGTTTGCCGCGTTTATTTAAAAATCAATTTGCATTATTAATTCAGCGCTTACAAGATCGGGTAATCTGGCGTCTGCATCATGAACGTAATGCCGCTAAACGCGCACTCATTACGCAATTTCCACTGCAACTGGAATCTTTCGGCAGCCAGCTCGCTGATGTTTTATACCATTTGACCGATATAATAGGTCTTGCGGAAAAGTTACCACTGCAAGGTATTTATCTGGTCAGCAGTTTGCAACAGGGATTGCCGGTAGATTGTTTACGCAAAACATCTGTCCAGGATTTAACGTTACCAGACAGCCTGGTGACATTACCCATTACGCAAAAGCAACAAACCTACTTCAGCCGGCAGCTTTTTCAAAATATTGCTGCTAATACCACTGTGCTAAAACACGCCTGGCAAGGTTTTTCAACCCAGGATAAATGGCGTTTAAGCAGTTATATTCTTGCTGTCACGTTAATTACCGCCGGTGGTTTATTGATGGCAAATAATTTTAATCAACGCATCACTCGATTAAATGCCGCGCAAACGGCTTTAACGCAATATAGTGTATTAGCCCAACAGTTACCGCCGCAAAATGTTGATCTCGGCCAAACATTGCCAGCATTAAATATTCTGCGCCAGGCCACGCAATTAATTGCGCAAACGCCTTTAGCCTGGTTTTCTGCGCAGGCACGCCAATTAGCGCCGCTAGCGAATAAAACGTATCAGCAAAGTTTAACCACTTATTTTTTACCGGATATAACGCATCAGCTAGAACATGCGCTTAGTAATAGTACTGATCCGGATTTTAATTATGGCGCGTTGAAAGTTTATCTGATGTTAGGCGATCCCAGCCATCTGGATAAACCATTTATTAAAAATTGGTTTGCTCATTACTGGCAGCAATTATTTGCGCAAAATTTAACGTTACAGCAACAATTAAATGCACATTTAGCGGCTTTATTGGCGCAACCTTTCAGTCCGCCTGAATTAAATCACGCGCTGATTGATAAAACCCGTAATTTGCTCGCAAATAGTTCTGCGCCGCAGTTAATGTATGCCATCGTAAAATCACAGGCAGCCGACGAATGGATGAATCCGGTTAATAAAACCACTGAACAAATTAAAGCTTTTAATCGGCTCTTTCAAAGTAACAGCAATCTTATTAACCATTTATATACGCAACAATCTTTTTCCGATATTTATTTAACGCACCTTTTAAACGCTGGCAATAGCCTCTTAAAAGGCGATTGGGTATTAGGCGCCGCAACGCATACTGCCATTAATAGTAACGATTTACCGGCTTTAATAGAACAAGCCAGAATACTTTACTTAAAAGATTATGCGGCGCACTGGCAGAATTTATTAAACAATAGCACCTTAATCCCCTGGCAAAACTGGCCGCAGGTACAACAGGCGCTGGCCGATATTTTAAGCAGACAATCGCCTTTGATCCGACTGATTAAAACCGTTAATGATAATACTAATACACAAACACTGACTGCTAATAATGTCCGTGGTTTTACGCCGCAGGATTTACAGTTGATTAATACTTATTTAAGTAGCCCCTTCAACAGACTAAATAATTTTGTGGCCAATGGGGGGTTAGCTCAAGCGATTATGGCCTTGAAAAATCTGCAGGATCTTTTAAAGCCCGTTATGAAAGATCCTGTTGCCAGTAAAAATGCATTTTCCATAGCAAAACAACGTTTTACAGCATCGCATGCGGACGATCCTATTACAGCGTTAACACACCTGGCAGAGAATGCCCCTGCTCCCTTGCAAAACTGGCTAGCGAGTATGGCCAATAATAGCGGGCAATTAGTGTTAACGAGCGCCGCGCATTATATTAATC
>JBEPVU010000119.1:0-6507 GCA_041690855.1 Gammaproteobacteria bacterium
CTCACCCGCCGCTACGCGTCGACCTCTCCCGGGGGGAGAGGTGAAAACGGCTTGCACTAGACTTATGTATAAACCTATGCTGGAAGGGGGAGGAGATTAAAATGCGCAAAAATTATTTCGTAAGCTCTGCAATGAGCGGCGGCGCTGCTTGCAAGGCTGCTTTTAATCCTTGCGCATTATCACCGCCTGCCTGCGCAAAATCGGGGCGTCCGCCGCCCTTGCCGCCAATGTGATGCGCGAGTTGGTTAATTACATCACCCGCTTTAATGCGGTTAATATGATCTTTAGTAACACCCACCACTAATTGCACACGTCCTTCTATAACGCTGCCTAAAACAATAATCGCGCTGCCTAATTGATCTTTTAAACGATCTACCATATCGCGCAGGCTTTTTGCATCTAAGCCGTCTATTTCGGCAGCCAATATTTTAATGCCTGCCACTTCTTTTACTTGCTGCAATAATTCGCCCGTTGCCGCACCGGCTAAACGGCCTTGCAATTGCTGGATTTGTTTTTCTAATTGCTGGGTGTATTCAAGCGTTTTTCTAGCTTTCTCTAATAAATTGTCTCGGCCTGTTTTAAATAAACGGGCGGTTTCCTGCATTTGATTTTCTAAATGATCGATCCAGGTCAGTGCACCTGCACCCGTTACTGCTTCAATACGGCGCACACCTGCTGCAATACCGGTTTCAACGGTAATTTTAAAAACGCCAATATCGCCCGTGCGCTTAACGTGTGTGCCACCGCACAATTCCATGGAAAAATCACCCATCGCCAGCACACGCACTTGTTCACCGTATTTTTCGCCAAAGAACGCTAAAGCGCCCTGCTGTCTGGCTGCTTCCGGCGTCATCACTTGTGTGTTAACAGGGTGATTATTGCGTACTTGTTCATTGACTAATTGTTCTATTTTTTTAATTTCTTCCGCCGTTAACGGTGAAAAATGTGTGAAATCAAAGCGCAAGCGATCAGGCGCTACTAAAGAGCCTTTTTGCATAACATGCTCACCTAGTACTTTTCGCAACGCCGCATGTAATAAATGCGTAGCAGAGTGATTTAATGCCGTAGCGGCACGTTTAACATAATCCACTTGCGCTTGAATAGTATCACTTGTTTTTAATACGCCTTGCTGCACTTTACCGTGATGAAAAAATACCGCGCCTTCTTTGTGCGTGTCGGTTACTTTAAATTCATTTTGATGATTCATTAATAATCCAACGTCTCCTACCTGTCCGCCGCCTTCCGCATAAAACGGTGTTTTATCTAACACGACCATACCTTCTTCACCGGCTTTTAATTGTGTAATGGCTTTACCTTGCGCAAATAGCGCAACTATTTTTGCCTCCTGTATTAATTGTTCATAACCCGTAAAATCAGTGCAGACATCAATGGCTAAATGTTCGTTATAATCAACGGCAAATTGGCTGCTGTCCTGGGATTGTTTGCGTTGCTTTTCCATTTCCTGCTCGAAACCGGCAAAATCAATGGTTAATCCGCGCTCACGGGCAATATCGGCCGTTAAATCGACTGGAAATCCGTAAGTATCATACAAACGAAAAACCGTAGCGCCTGGAATAATTTTACCGTGCAGTTTAGCAATGTCCTGCTCTAATAATTTCAAACCATTCTCCAGTGTGCGCGCGAATTGTTGTTCTTCCTGCAATAAAACGCGTTCAACATGCGCTTGGG
Organism: Gammaproteobacteria bacterium; assembly: GCA_041690855.1. Lineage (GTDB taxonomy): Bacteria > Pseudomonadota > Gammaproteobacteria > CAIUAS01 > CAIUAS01 > CAIUAS01. Next base: position 1,690 of record JBEPVU010000119.1, read on the forward strand.
CTTTTACTAATTCGGGATAAGCGGTTCCCATTTCTTTGACTAATGGCGTTACTAATTGATGAAAAAACGGCCCGTGTAATCCTAATTGATGACCATGCCGAATCGCGCGGCGAATAATACGGCGCAAGACATAACCACGGCCTTCGTTGGATGGAATAATGCCATCGGTAATTAAAAATGCACATGAACGGATATGATCGGCAATAACGCGTAATGATGTATTCGTTAAATCGGTTATATGCGCCAGTTTTGCAATAAACTGAATGATGCCCTGGAACAAATCAGTATCGTAATTATTATGTACGCCCTGCATCACTGCCGCTAAGCGTTCTAAACCCATACCGGTATCGACGGAAGGTTTTGGCAAGGGTTTCATTTCGCCATTGGCAAAACGTTCAAATTGCATAAAGACTAAATTCCAGATTTCGATATAACGGTCGCCATCCGCATCGGGGCTGCCTGGCGGGCCGCCGGCGATTGTGTGACCATGATCGTAAAAAATTTCCGTACACGGGCCGCAAGGGCCGGTATCGCCCATTGCCCAGAAATTATCTTTTGCATCGCAACGGGAAAAACGTTTGGGATCAATTTTCATTTCTTTTAACCAGATATCTTCCGCTTCCTGGTCTTTTTCATAAACCGTTACCCATAATTTTTCCGGCGGTAATTTTAAAATCTGCGTTAAAAATTCCCAGGCAAATTGAATTGCTTCACGTTTAAAATAATCACCAAAACTGAAATTGCCCAGCATTTCAAAAAACGTATGATGGCGCGCGGTATAACCCACGTTTTCCAAATCATTATGCTTGCCGCCCGCACGCACACAGCGCTGTGCGGTGGTCGCGCGCGTGTAAGAACGTTTTTCCTGCCCTAAAAAGACATCTTTAAATTGCACCATCCCGGCGTTAGTAAATAAAAGGGTGGGATCATTGCCTGGCACCAGAGGGCTGGATGCCACAATGGTATGGCCTTTTGCTTTATAAAATTCTAAAAACATTTGACGGAGTTTGTTGCTGGAAATAGACATCGTTTTCATTCGCTTTATCGTTAAAATTTAAGTGAGCCTGCATATAGCCAAAGCCCTTCTGTTTTAGGCAGTGAAGGGCGAAGATTATAGATTAGTAGAAAATAGCTTACTCGGCTAGTGGCTAATATGCATTAATCTGCTTAAAAAATATACCCGTATTTAATAAAACCTTAAGGTTGTGCTGTTTATAATAGGATCAATAAAGTCATCTGGTTAATTAAATTATGCTATCAACCACTAAAAAGCTTATTGCTACACAAGGCTCAACAAACATTATTCAGAAAAATCAGAAAATCGTGCAAAATCTCTCTATCAATACTCCGATAAAAGATAATAATAACGATACAATAGAAACCCCTGTAACCAGAAAAAACTTACCAGAATTAAATACTCTGATAGAAAATTTTTTATTATATAAACAAGAAAAAAATACTCAGGACAATATAGAACAGCTTATAGCACTGCTCAATCAAATATCTCAAATAGATCCAGAAAACTTAAAATCATTCAACACTCAAATTAATACAAATCTGGAACACGCTTCCGCCCTCGCTGAGTTGATCGAGTACAAAAAATTACATAATAGCCTCATGAAAGCCATAAATTTTATACCCAAAAGCAATTCTTCCGATATTAATCATTTGGCATTTTTACAGAATTTATTCAGAAATATTAGAAGCAAGTCAAAAGAAAATAATAACTGTTCTGCCTTCATTTTAGATATAAAAAAACTTACTTCTTTTCATAAAGATCAACTTGATACTGAACTTTCTCGTGTCCAAGAAGCGCTAACCAATGAAATTGTCTATGGGCTTATCACGCCAATTGAAACCTCTTTTATTGAAAACTATTTCATTGAAACAAAAATCACTAATCAAGACATCATAAAAAATTTATTTTCTTATGCGCTCAAAGAAGGCTTAGAAAAAATATCTAGCGAGGAGTTGAAAAAAAATATTTTTGCATTAGTTCCATGCCTGAATCAAATGCAGCAATGGATAAAATCTGGGCCCTATTTATTAGAAAGAACGATTTGTGAAAAATTAGCAGATCAAGCAATAATAATGATCCTTGATCCTTGTCTTATACATCAACAAGGTTCATTATGCGGTGTTGATGTTTATCTGCGACTGCTAATTACGCATCATCCACAGGCTTTTTTAAACATGGTGATTTGTTTATTTACTACGGGTAAATGCGATTACCCTTTAAAAATAACAATGAATTTTTTACCTGATTATCAAAAATTAACTATCGATAAAATTTTAATGTGCGTCATTCGGCAAAATTATAACTGGACAAGTTACCATCCTAATGGTTTTTTTACTTACCTACGGGGATTAACTCGGCCAAAAACCTTGGTTAATTGGTTGCAAGAATCTGGTTTTAGGATTGTGTATGATCATTTATCCTTGAAAAACAAGCATGGATATAAAATCACTTATCCCACACGTCAATTCACTACCTTAGTAGGCGGCCTTTATTCAACCGTATATTGCCAGGAAATTATGAATGACAATAGTCTTACCACCATCCAGAAAGCGTTGGATTCAAAGTCACAATCAGCCATTATCTTAATTTCTACTCCTCTTACCAGGCTAATTGTAACGCATTATTGCGATAAAAAGGATTTTTTTGAAATTCCCGAAAATGCAAATTATTACTTTTATGATTCCCATTATGCAGTAATTAAAAAATTAAATATTATTGAAAACGATGATAAAGTTATCTGTGAAATTGAAATAGATACTTACGGTGAAATTTTTAATTTATCCATACCAAAAGGAACTTTTATAAAACATCTTTTAGGTTATTTAATTGTTGAACCTGATCAAACGTTATCGTTAACTTTATCAAATCAAAATAAAGTGACTGATATTGCCCAAGAAAATCTGCGCAATAATGTTATAGAAATTTTTCAGTACAATTAGCTATAGTCATCGCATTGTAAGTTCATAACTCTTACAATACCTTGTTATACAATTCAAAAGGAGTAACCCCGCTTGCGTGTATCCGCTGTTTTGGCCAGTAGTCTGGGCAATTTACTGGAATGGTATGATTTTGGCTTGTTTGCTGGTTTTTCTACTCTATTTGCTCGATTATTTTTTCCACATACCGCGCCGCATGTTGCCATACTTGAAGTTTTGGGTATTTATGCCCTGGGATTTGTCTGTCGGCCGCTCGGAGCTTTACTGTTCGGACATTTAGGCGATCGCCTGGGACGCGTTAAAACCCTGCGGATTTCGATTTTTTTGATTACCTTACCCACTATTGCAATGGGTTTTGCGCCTACTTTTGCGGCCTGTGGCATTTATGCGCCGCTTTTTCTCGTGTTATTGCGGTTAATCCAGGGGATTAGTTTAGGCGGCGAATATACGGGAATTATTATTTATCTTACTGAAATCGCGCCTAAACAGCATCGCGCTTTATTTGCCTGCCTGGCAAGCACAGTCGCTAATCTTGGCTTGTTGTTAGCCAATGGTGTGGCTGGATTATTGCAACATTTTCTTTCTGCTACTGCTTTTGAGACGCTAGGCTGGCGGTTGGCTTTTATAGTGGGCGGTCTTTTGGGCGGTGGAATTTTATACGGACGCCGCTTTTTAATCGAAACCGAAGCCTTTAAATTGCTGCAAGATCAGCAACGTATTATTTCAGTGCCAGTGTTAGCTTTTATGCGCTCTGCCTGGCATAAAATGTTTTTTTGTTTAAGTCTGCTAATGCTAGGTTCCGTGCTTTATTACACCTGCTTTATTTATTTATCGACTTTTTTGCAGCAAACGCAAGCAACACACGTCAATGTTTATTTTCTACAATCGCTGTGCCTCATGGGCATGTTGTTGCTGGTGCCGTTAGGCGGCTGGTTATGTGATCGGATTGGGCGTCAATCTAGTTTTCTACTGATATCCGGCAGCGTTATTTTATGTACCTGGCCGTGTTTTTACTGGTTGAACCAAGGCGGGTATTTGCATATTGGTTTAGCATTAATTATTTTTACGCTGATCAGCTCATTGGAGCAAGGTACTACTTCCGTCACCGTGGTAGAACAATTTCCTGCGCCGATTCGTTACACCGGCGTATCGTTAAGTTATAACCTTCCCCAGGCTATTTTCGGCGGTACTGCGCCGTTGATTGCGGCGTGGCTTATGTTAATCAAGCATAATCCGCTGGCGCCCGCGTTTTATTTGATTGCAATTGCTAGTGTGACTTTTTTAAGTAGTTTGTTTTTTTTACGGGATACGCGGGGCATGATATTAGAGTCCTGAAAATTATTGGTCAATGACTTTACTAATTTGCGTATTTGTAAACCCCCGATATTGCAAAAAGCGCATCTGTTTTGCCTGTTCGGGGAAATCTGTGGGGACATTTTTACCAAAGCGCTTTTGACGGACTTTTTCAGCTAATGGTAGCCATTGATCTTCAATTGGTTCAATAAAATGCTCAATCAATTCTCTCGTAATGCCGCGCTGCTGTAATTCTGCTGCAATACGTATAGGGCCATAACCTTTATTACTGCGCGCACGAATATAATGCTCCACAAAACGCTCATCGCTTAATAAACCCTGCTCAACCAATTGGGTTAATTGCTGCTGAATCAACTCAATCGGATAATCACGCTGTTGCAGCTTTTGCTGCAATTCAAAGCGCGAATGTTCACGACGCGCCAGCAATTGGATGGCTTTCTGGCGAACTTGATTGGGAGTAATGGGTTGAAGAAAGTTATCTTGCATAAGGAGGAATTGCTAAAAATTTTTAATCTTTGAGTAGGGTGGATTAGGCCGCAGGCCGTAATC
>JBEPVU010000120.1:0-6502 GCA_041690855.1 Gammaproteobacteria bacterium
GCCGCAGGCCGTAATCCACCAATAGTTGCCTATTAAAACGGTGGATTACGGCCTGTGGCCTAATCCACCCTACACAGAGAGAAATAGAAAAACGCAAAATCTAAGTGAGGTTCGGGGGATATATTTAAACCAACTGCGATAAAAAAGTAATGGCGGGAACAATTTTAGGCGTGCGCAAAGTAAAACAATCTTGTTTAACATACGGTAAATTAAAGGCCAGTTGCAACACATGTGGAGGTTTTAATTGTGCCTGATAATGATAAAGGTGCTCGCTTAAAGACTGATTGGCAGATGCTTTGACTTCAAGTAATAACCAGGGCTGCTGATTTTTTACAATCAGAAAATCCACTTCACGCTGATCTTTATTCGGCAAATTGAGTAAGTAAAAGGGTTTCGTAAAGACGTTTCATCCTGGTTCTTCGGAAGCTATAGTATTGACTATTATAGCATACATACCGGAATGGTCGCGACTAAAACAACTTGTATGCCGGAATAGTCGAAATAGATGAGGTTAAACAGGGGATTGCCCTTTAAATAGCTGATAGCATAGCCTTATAGCTTTACCACTTAAGATTGCCTAAACTGGCTAGTTTTTTTGAATATATTGTAGAGGAGCATAAAATGATTACTAGCGCACTAGCACGTAAAGAAATGCTTGCGTATACAGTATTAACCAGCTTAGTCATTTGTGGCCTGGCAAGCGCCATAGTGACAGCTACAAAAGTTGTTCACTTAGGAATTAATTTTCCTTTTTCAAATATTGTTTTTTCAATTTTTACTTATCCTATAGTGGATTGTATCTGTGAATTGTGGGGAAAAAAGCTTGCCAGACAAACCATCTGGATAGGGCTTATCAGCCAATTTATTATTACCATTTTTATTCAACTATCTATTATTACACCCCATGCAGATTTTTGGACTATACAGCAAGAATATCAATTAATTTTATCGGTAAGTGGAAATGTTGTTCTTGCTAGTCTGGCGGCATTTTTGGTTTCGCAATTATTAGATGTGATGATTTATCAACGCTTAAAAGAAATATCGCGTGGCAAATGGCTATGGTTACGTACTAATATTTCAACTTATGTAGGCTAAATTGTAGACTCCAGCATTTTTGTTATGATTGTTTTTTATCATTCCAACCATAAATTAGCAATTTTATCGGGTTCTATTATTGTTAAAATTATTTTGTCTTTATTCATGACTCCTGTAGTTTATTTGTTAGTGATTAGCATTAATCGTTATTTGGATTCAAATACATTGGCGTTTAAATGAACTAGTTATGTTATCATCTTGCTGTTAATATAATATTTCTTTTAAATTTAAAGGCATTAAAATTATGTTTTTAATTATTGTAAATTTCAAAAAATCGCTTGAAATTGTTGATCAATATTTGGCGGCGCATCGTGAGTTTTTAGAACAAGGCTACCAGAAAAATTATTTTATTGTTTCAGGACGGCAGAATCCGCGAATAGGCGGAATAATTTTGTCTGGTATAAAAAATAAAGAATTTTTAATGCAACTTCTACGGCAGGATCCATTTTATATTCATGAAATTGCTGATTATAATGTCATTGAATTTGAACCCGTCAAATACCATCCCAGTTTTAAAGATTGTTTGAATATATCTATTAGTGAATGAAGGTTTTTTGATTGTGCGGTATTGATCATTTTGTAAAGCAAAACAATCTTGTTCAACTTTAATAGACAATCATTGGTGGATTACGGCCTGCGGCCTAATCCACCCTACACAGAGAGAATTAAAAAAATGCAAAACTTAAATATTTTGGCGTAGATTAACTATTAGCCGGAAATATTATTTTGACAAAAGGCACTTTATAAATTTTACTGAGCCGGGTTTTATCGGAGGTTCCTGTGCCGGAATCATAATCGCCCATATACAGCCGGTCTTGGTGAATTTCCACGATGGTATAAAATTTGTCGCCTTTTTTACGCTCAGGGCTACTGGCGTTATTACGCTTTAAGCCGAGACGTTTTTAGACTGAGTGAATGTTAGGCAACAGATAACACAACCTTGCCATGCGCCTGTCCGGATTCTAACAAATGATGCGCCTGGCTGACAGTTTCTAACGTAAAGCGATGCGAATCAACTAGTGGTTTTACTTTTTTCTGGTCAACTAACGCGGCGATTTTATTTAATATTGTCCCATGCTCTTCCCGCAGCGTATTATTTAGTAGCGGCAATAACATAAAAACAACGTGCAGGCTAAGCCCTTTATTATGCATGGGATTCAGATCATGCGAAGAACGGGCAGCCGTGGTGACAACAATGCCGTTGTTGCCAGCGGCTTGTAAAGATTTGTCTAAATTAGGCCCGCCTACGGTATCAAACACCACGTCAAAACCTTGATTGCTGGTCAGCCGTTGCACATATGCGTCAACAGGTTCTTCTTTGGCATTAATTATCTCATCAGCGCCTAACGATTTTGCCAGTGAAAAATCGTCTTGTGATAACACTGTCGTGCAGACGTGTGCGCCACATGCGCTGGCAAGCTGTACAGCGATATGGCCTACACCACCGATACCACCGTGTATTAAAATAGTGTGTCCCTGGCTTAGCCTGGCTTTATTAAACAGCGCTTCCCAGGCGGTAATACTTACTAAAGGCAAAGCGGCAGTTTCCAAAAAAGAGAGAGATAGCGGTTTTTTAGCCAGTAATTTTGCGTCAGCCAGCATAAATTCTGCGAGCGCACCGCCAAGGCCCCGTAAACCGCCTGCGCAGCCATATACTTCGTCACCTATTTTAAATTGAGTGACGTCAGGTGCGGCCGCTTCAATAATACCTGTGACATCGCCGTGCAAAACAGCAGGAAAAACAGGTGCAATAGCAGCAACCGCGCCACTGCGAATTTTGCAATCGATTTGATTAACACTGCTAGCAAGTACTTTAATTAAAACATGCCCTGGTTTTAGTATGGGTTTTTCAATATTACTTAATTCAAAAACAGCAGGGTCGCCGAAGCGGTTAATAATTTGTGCTTTCATAAATAATCCTCAAGCCAGGTATTTAAATTGGATTGCTTTGATTATATCCTGAACGCACTTTAAAATTACGTATTTTAATCTCCTCCCCCTTCCAGGGGGAGGATTAAGGTGGGGGTGTTCTAAGCGAGTAAAGAAGTCTTTTGATTACCCCCATCCTAACCTTCCCCCTGAAAGGGGGAAGGAATAATACGCAATCCTCAACGGGATGGGTATATACCAATAGCGTTCTAGATTTGATTTTTATTGTGTCAGTGGCTGTATGAAAATCCCTCTTTATCTCCCTTTTCCAAAGGGAGAGATCATACTTCCCCCTTTGCAAAGGGGGATTTTGCGAGGCGGCGTCAACGCCTAAGTTTAAGTCAAAACATCACCTTAACACGGTTTTTAAATCAAATAACCGCCCCTTTAAAACCGTATAAACCGGCCAGCCTTTTAACGTTCTACCTGCAAACGGCGACCAGCCACATTTAGTTTTTAAGGTTTTTTCGTTAACGATAGCCTGTTTATTTAAATCCACTAAAACCCAATCATCATTTTCCGGTAAACGGAAAATTTCGCGTGCGCGGGTCGAGGTGAGTGAGACAATATTATCCAGTGATAGTAAACCTTCATGGTAAGCGTTTAGTAATAAGGGCAGGGCGGTTTCAATGCCAGGTACGCCTGAGGGGCATTTGCCATAGGGCTGGGCTTTTTCTTCCAGCGTATGCGGCGCGTGATCTGTGCCGAGGGTATCAATGGTTTTATCAGCAATGGCAGTAAATAACGCTTCCTGATGCTGCTGCGTGCGAATAGGGGGATTCATCACGACTTTGCCGCCCCAGGCAGGATACGCACTCTCATTAATAAATAAATGGTGCGGCGTGGTTTCCGCAAAAACTGGCAAGCCTTCTTGTTTGGCGGCGCGGATTAATTGAATTTCATCCAGAGTGCTGACATGTAAAATATATAAACGGGTTTTATAGACGCGTGTTAATGCAATCGCTTTTGCAACCGCGCAAGCGGCGACTTCCGCATTGCGAATGCGGGAATGAATGCTGTAGTCAGTGACACCGCTATAGTTTGCCTTGCGCTCATTCAACATATGTTCATCTTCTGCATGAACGGCCACTAACATATCTAACGCAGCGGCAATTTCAAAAACGGCTTGTAAACTAGCGTCATCGTCAATCACTAAATTTCCGGTGCTGCATCCCATAAACACTTTTATGCCAATTACTTCTTTTTTAACTTTAGCGATTTCATTTAAGTGATTTTTATCAGCGCCAAAAAATAATTGATAACGCAAGGGGATGCCTATTTCCGCCAGTTGTTGATCAATTAATTGCTTTTTTTCCTGCAATAATTGCGCTGTCACGGTGGGCGGCAGTGTATTAGGCATATCAAAAACAGTGGTATAACCGCCGCAGATGCTGGCTTTGGCCGCTGTACGCCAATCTTCTTTGTATTCAAGCCCTGGCGTGCGAAAATGCACATGCGGATCAATTAAAGCAGGCAGCGCCATTAAATGACTGGCTGCAATAGTTATATTTTCTGCACTTTCGATGATTAAATCCGTGGGCTGGCCGGTAGTAGTCTGTATGTCTTTAAAATAAATCATAGGCATTAAACCAGTTGGTCACGATCAAATTGTTTTTCACAATATTTGCAGGTGAGTTTTATTTGCTTGCTATACTCTTCTAAATAAAAATGCGTTTTTATAGCTTCAATCGTAGTAATACACGTTGGATTAGGACAATTAAAAACGCCGCTAATGCTTTCCGGCAGGCGTGTAGTAATTTTTTTAGCAATCTCAAAATTTTCGATCAGATTAATAGTGGCTTTCGGTGCGAAAACCGTAATTTCATTGGCTTCATTATCGGTTAAACTGCGATTTTCAATTTTGATTAAATCTTTCAGCCCTAAACTTTTGCTAGACAGATTTAGCCCCAACGTCGCACGATTTTTATGCGTGATAATATTTAATAAGCGCAGAATTTTTAAAGCCTGGCCTGCTGGAATATGATCAATAACGGTGCCATTTTTAATTGCGGAAACAGAAAGTGTTTTTGCCATAATAAATCCATCGTTATTGGGTTAATAATAAAGTTAATAATGCCTGTCTTATCCATACGCCATTGGCGGCCTGCTCGAAATAATGCGCAAAGGGCGTATTATCTACGCTAGCCGGAATTTCATGCACCCGTGGCAACGGATGCAGAATTTTTAAAGAGGCTTTCGCTTTTTTCAGGATAGCAGGATTTAAGGTGTAATGTTCCCCCAAGGTCTGTTGCTCAAGCGCACTGCAACGCTCTTGTTGCAGGCGGGTCATATAAAGAATATCTACTTTCTGAATAATATCTTCAATCGATTGATGAAAAGAAAATTTAATGCCTTTTTTCTGGAGGAAATGCGTGAATTGTTCCGGTAAGCTTAAGGCTTCCGGCGCTACTAAAAATAAACGCATATCAAATAGCGCTAATAGCTGAATCAAAGAATGAATGGTGCGGCCGTATTTTAAATCGCCAACGAGCGCAATATTTAAACCTTTGAGTGTGGGCTGACATTCTTTAATCGTAAATAAATCCAGTAAAGCCTGGCTGGGATGCTGATTAGCGGCGTCACCGGCGTTAATCACGGGTTTATCCGATACATCGGCGGCTAAACGTGCAGCCCCTTCGCGGGGATGGCGGATAACAATTAAATCGGCGTAGTTTGAGATAATTTTAATAGAATCCTGCAAGCTTTCGCCTTTTTGGGTAGACGTGCTGGCTGCATCACTAAAACCAATGATCTGTCCCCCTAAGCGTAGCGTAGCGCTTTCAAACGATAAACGCGTGCGGGTGGAAGGTTCAAAAAAGCAGGAGGCAATAATTTTATTGTGCAATAAATTATGTGCTGGCTTGGCTTTTAGTTTTGCAGCCGTTGTTAAAATAAGCTGAATTTGCTCTGGCGTTAAATCGCTGATGGAAATGATGTCGGAGTTATATAATAAATTACTCATATTTTTTTAATCTCATAAAATCCTGCCAGGAGCGGATCAGGCCGGTGTTTTTGGGTTTATCCACTAAACATTGCAGAATAATCTGCGCGGTCTGTAAATTGGTAATGAGCGGAATATGATGATCAATCGCCATCCGCCGCAGGGTATAACCATCGGTTTTTTGTGTGCTGCCGGCGGCTTGCTGGCTGGGAATGTTAATAATCAAATCAATTTTACGTTCCGCAATAATGTTAGTAATATTAGGTTCATATTTTTCACGGACTTTATGTACAAAATAGGAACCAATGCCATTTTTAGTTAAATAATGATGGGTGCCTTCCGTACTATAAATTTCCCAGCCGGTATCATCTAATTGTTTAATCAGATCAAATAATTTTTCCTTATGCGCATCGGCAATGCTGACTAATAGACTTTTGCTATTAATGCTTTGATCCGTTGCCAACCAGGCATTAAAAAAAGCTTCTTTTAAATTTTCGCCTAAACACGCTACTTCGCCGGTAGAAGCCATTTCAACAT
>JBEPVU010000121.1:0-6472 GCA_041690855.1 Gammaproteobacteria bacterium
TCCTCCCCCTGAAAGGGGGAGGAAATTTGTTAGACATAATTAACGAAACACTGCACTAGAGAATAAATATGTCAATTTGTCCCTGTGGCACTAACATCAGTTATGAAAAATGCTGTGCCTTATTTATTGAAGGCCAGGCCATTCCCGCCACGCCTGAGCAACTGATGCGCTCACGTTATACGGCATTTACGCAAGCGAATGTGGATTACATCGTGCAAACCATGCGCGAGGACGCCTGCGCAGGGTTTAATGCTGAAAATACCCGGCAATGGGTGCAACAAGTGCAATGGCTAGGCTTAGAAATTTTGCAGGCGCCGCCAGTCGTCGACAATAAAGGCATCGTTGAATTTATCGCCAGTTACCGCCAGCAGGGACAGCTACAAAACATCCGCGAAGTCAGCGAATTTATCCAAGAGGGCGAACGCTGGTATTACACCGGCGGCCAAGGCGAAGCCATCAAACAAGCGCCCCGCACCGCTAATAAAACCGGTCGCAATGATCCTTGTCCTTGTGGAAGCGGTCAGAAGTATAAGAAATGTTGTAGCCTTTAAAAAGCTATAAAGGTTGGAATATAAGTCGAAATAAAAAGAAGAGTTTTTTTAAATAAAAATTCATAACCCCTTGTATTTTAAAGATTTATAGACTGTATTTTAAAAGATATAACTTGGAATAAATACGAGGTATAAGACTTGCCTGCCAACTTGTCAGCACTATAGTTATCATCTATGATATAACTAGTCAGACTAGACTTAAACCAAGAGGTAAAACCAATGCATACCTGGCAGTTACAAGAAGCGAAAGCGCGTTTAAGCGAAGTGGTTAAACAGGCGACTCAGCAGGGGCCTCAGGAAATCACTTTACGAGGAGAGGTTGCAGTAGTGGTAATCTCTAAAGAAGCCTATGATGAATTAATCAAGCCGCAAACCTCTTTTGTGCAATTTCTCCGGCAATCACCTTTAGCGCAAGTGGAGCTTAATTTGAAGCGTGATTTTTCTCTAACACGCGAGATGGATTTATGAGTTATCTCCTGGATACAAATGTCATTTCTGAACTTGTTCGCGCCAGGCCAGATAAAAAAGTGCTTAAATGGTTTGAAACAATACCTAATGAAGCGCTTTATTTAAGCGTATTAACCTTAGGTGAAATTCGCAAAGACGTTGAAGCACTGGTAGAAGATAAACGTAAAGAGAAATTACGATTATGGTTAGAAATTGAATTACCGGAATGGTTTGGTAAACGCATTTTAGAGATAGATCAATCTATTGCTGATCGCTGGGGACGTTTACAGGCTACTATGAAAAGACCTGTGGCCGCCATTGATAGTCTTATTGCGGCCACAGCGCTTTATCATGATTTACGTATCGTGACGAGAAATAAGCAGGATTTCCAGTTTGCCTCTTTACAAGTGATATGCCCCTGGGATTAAGTCGTTTGTTCCTCTGGTTTTTTTTCCGTCATAATCACTTTTTCAATAATGACCGCATCGACTGGAACATCCTGATGGCCTGCGCGTGAAGTCGTGGGAACGGCTTTAATTTTATCGACGATATCCATGCCTTCAATCACCTTGCCAAACACACAATAGCCCCAGCCATCCGCGTTTTTACTGCGATGGTTTAGAAAATTGTTATCTGTCACATTAATAAAAAACTGGGCAGAGGCGGAATGCGGATTGTTCGTGCGCGCCATGGCGATAGTGCCACGTTTATTCGACTGGCCTTTATCGGCTTCATTTTCGATAGTGGCGCGGGTTTCTTTTTGCTGCATCTCAGCTGTAAAACCACCGCCCTGAATCATAAAATTACTGATAACGCGATGAAAAACGGTTCCTTCATAAAAACCGCTTTTGGCGTATTCGAGGAAGTTTTCGGCGGTTTTGGGGGTGTTGGCGAAATCGAGTTCGAGGACGATAGGGCCATGGTTAGTTTGCAGGGTGATCATTTAAATTTCCTTAGAGATTAGGGGGTTTATGTGGTAAAAATAATAACATGTCTATGAAAAAGAAACCATGTAAAATTGAGTAAAAAATATACAAATGCGGGAGATGAAGTATGACTATCAATTTTTTTCGAGAGAGTTCAATACCTTAAGGAAATCTTAAGGTTGATGCTTTATACTATCAATATACATAAATGAAATTAAAGGTAATTGAGAATAATTGATTACTCTACTGAATTTTTCTGCCAAACGAGGTAATAGATATGTCTAATAAAATCCACAAAAAATTACAAACACTTTTGATTAGAAGTATTAAATTAGAATTAGAGTTAAAAAACTCGCAGCTTTCAGAAAACAAAAAAGCAAAACTCCAAAAGGAATATAAAGAAATTTATACGGAATTTTTGCGGCTTGAAAATTTAGTGACGGAGTATGAGTTTAGTCATGATCATCAGATTGTGAAAAAAATAAGAGAACATTTAGAAAGCATCGTTTCAGATAGGGACTTGGATTTTTTTGAGGAAAATATTAAAAGTATTTTGGATGATAAGAAGTTGAATTATTCGTTTAAGATAAATAAAGAAAATGAGAAATATAGTATTATATTTTATGATGCAATGGGCAGTAAAATTAAAGAAAATAATTTTTTTGAAGGTTTTAATATAGAAAGTATAACTGCCAGGGAAATTAAAAGCTTCAATTCTAAAAAAGAACTGGATAGTAAAATAGTGGAGAATCTTTTTGAAGCAATTATTCAAAGAATTTTAGATGAAAAAAAATTGACTATTTCTGAGTATAAGGTGAATTCTTTTAAGATAAAGAAAGATAAAAAATATATAGTTGAATTTTATGGCGTGTATGGAAGCGTATTTAAAACAAGTGAAATTACTAAAGAAATTAAAGCGTTAAATGGAAAAACAGAGCTCACTGCCAAAGAAATTAGAGAATTTTATGAGGAACAAAAATTGTTAAGAAATTCTGTCACAGCTCAACCTGATATAATTAGAGAGAGGATTATTAATTTCGTGCAAGATAAAGGAATTTCTCATTATTTAGACGTTGTCAAACTCAATGAGATAAATGATTCTATAAAAAGTGAAAATTTTTTAGATAAAGAAGGAAATATTTCAAAAGAGAATTTATTGTTATTTCGAGAATCTTTTTTAAAAATTACCGGTTATAAGTTGACGCTGCTTGAATTAAGAGAGATTTTCCAAGCTCCTAATGTCTCTGAAGATCAAATTATGTCGGTACACCGAATTATGCGTTATCGCGCGAAAGGGATGCTCAATGTAGAACAAATAAAGAATTTCATTAAGGATATTGAAATTGCTAGCGGTTACAATGTGGGTAATTTTAAAAATAATCCTGTATATTTCAATTCTGAAAAAAACGAAATCAAGTATTTCCTTGATAATAAAAGCAATATAGTTTTAGGAGTAATGCAAGATAAGATAAAAAATATTACACAGCAATACCGGGAAGATTTAAACAAGATAAAAGTTTTTTTTGAGCAATTTTTAAATGGAACAAAAGATTTTAATGCAATACAAGCATCTATCAAAAATTTGAAAAAAATAGCCGAAGAATTGCGAGAAATTAGAGGAATTTTAAATTCAAAAGAGTATGAAAAATTACTTGGAAATAAGGATCGGAAGGAATTATTAAAAAATTGTAATGATATATTGTTTGAAATCAATTTTGCTAATGTGGAAAATTTAGATTTAAAAGATAATGATATTACACTAAGAGAGCGGCAATGTGCAGCTGAGTATATCTTAAAATTTATCGGTGAACCTCTTAAGAGATCGTTAATATTAAGCGAAGAGATTCAAGAAAATAAACAGAAAAGCGATGGTATTGATGCTGATGGAACATTTCTTGGCGGTGTACCCCTAAAAAACATAATGCCTTATATTTCTGAAGACTCTAAAGGAAAATTTAATCTAATTTTCACCCAGGGTGGTGATAAAATAACGCGCAAGATTGATGCGAAATATATTCGCAGGTTTGCGAATTTATGGACGAAGCAAAATCAAGAAGAAATGATTCAATCGGCAGAAGAATATCTGAAGGAGAAGCTTCAGCTTGGCGAATCTGGACAGGTTAAAATTACCACAGTCGCGAATAATGATAAGAGTCAAGAACCAACTAAATATACAGTTACTATTTCCAAAGACGTTTCTCAAACAGGAACTACAGCAGGTCATTTGTCTCAATTTGAATATGATGAAGCTATTATTTTAAATATGGCCAGAAGCCAACAATTTAAAGAAATAAACAAATTTTCTGATAATGTGGCAGCTTTAGACTATAATTATCAGCAGTTAGAGGAAAAAATAAGTCTAAAAAACTCTGAGAAAAACCCAGATGATTCTTCATCAAAAGAACAAAAGGAAGATCTACAACCACATGAGCAGTCTACAGACATAGCTAAGCAAAAATTCCGCGACGATTTAAACGCTAAATTCACGGGCAAAGAATTTATATTGCATCGTGGAGCTAATAAATATGACATTATTAATGAAGAAGGGCAATTGAGAAAATTTGAACTGAAAACTGATGGATGTGAGGAAATTAATAAACAGTTGTCAAAAGAATTAGAGGAAAAATATAAAAAACCTCCAGTTAAAAAGCCTACTTTTAGTATCGCTGGATTATTGGGTTACTTGAGTAGTATTTTTTCTAAAAAGAAAACAGTTGAAATTGAGAAACAGAAGGAAATAAAAACGCAAGACTCCAAGCCGCTCTCCGACAAGCCCGAGTTGCAGTTCCATACCCCTAAAATCTGAAGTTAAGGCCATAGCAAAGAAAGGTGGCTGTTAAATAACATTTAACAGCCACCTTTCTTTTTCCTGTCCGCTTTTTTCACCCCCAAACCCCTCACACACCCAAAACCCAACCACCGCCGCCAATTGCTCGCCACAATACAACAACGGCACTTTATCACGCTGCCAGGGCGGCACTTGCTGTTCCTGTAAGAGTTTTTTCAGCGGATGCGAACCTGGCCGTCCTGCGGGCTGGCAGCGTTCGCCATATTGACGAAAGCGGATGGTTAACGTGCCTAATTCAGCAATATCGCCGCGAACCCCAGCGCTAGTGGTTAATGTAGCCGTGAGCGTGCCGATATGCGGAATAACCAGCGGTGTTTTAATGTCCCACGGATAAACCGCCGCCGGATTGTGCAAATTCAATGCGGGAATAATATAAAGATTATCCTGATAACGGGTTACGGTATGTTGCTGCCAGCTTACTTGCGGACAGGCGTTGGGTTTGCTGTTTAACACATCGTGCAGAATACGTTCTAATTGAGCCGTGCCAGGCAAAGAAACGCCACGTTGCTGCAACCAGTAACGCAATACATTTTTCCGGCGTATTGCCGTTAGTTTTAACAACGCCTCACATGCTAATGTATCCGGCTGCGTACCTTGCACGTTTAATAAATCTTCCCGCGCAAATTCATCCAGTAATTGCGCCGCTTCCGCGCAGTGTCCGGCGCTGCGTGCGAGTATCGCATCAATCGTTGGCCAGCGTTGTTTCAAGGGCGGTAAAATCGTATGCCGTAAAAAATTTCGGGTGTAACGCTCATTAGCATTACTTTCGTCTTCAATCCAGTGTAATTGCTGTTGCTGGGCGTAAGCGAGTAATGCTGCGCGTGAATAAGGCAATAAAGGCCGCAAATGCCAGCCGTTCGCAAACGGTGTTAATAACGGCATACTGGCTAAACCTTTAACGCCTGCGCCGCGGAATAATTGAATTAATAAAGTTTCCGCCTGGTCTGTTTGCTGGTGCGCTGTTAATAAAACGGCATTGGGATCGATAAATTCCGCAAACGCTGCGTAGCGCGCCGCGCGGGCGCAGGCTTCCGGGCTGTCGCCCGCGCCAGGTTGGGCGTTAATCGTAATAGCACGATAATCCACCTTAAGCGCTGCACAAACCTGCTGACAATGAGCGTCCCACGCGGCGGCATTTGCGCTCCAGCCATGATTAATATGAATCACATGCAGTTGATTAAGCCGGATAGGAAATGCTTGTTCATTAATCAAACTCACCAGCGCGTGTAATAACACATGCGAATCCAGGCCGCCGCTATAGCCCAGCCAGAATTGCCGGTTTGAAAGGTTGTTAAATACGGGTAGTAAGCAAAGGGGATTAAACATCGGAATCACGCAGATAAATTGATGTTTAATAGGGTACGATAAAGCCCGCTATTAAAATAGACTTTAACCGTTATTTATCCATGAAAATTATAACACTGCCTTATAATTTTCATGGTTCATTACTGATCTGTCAATAGTATTTTACTTAAAAATATCATCCAGATTATTCGCCTCTAATATACGTTCGCCCCAGATTAATAAAGTTTCCGCGTCAGCCTGCTGGATTTTTTGCTGATAAGTTTCAGAGATGGTAAGAAATTTGCGTTGTAATTGCCTTAGTAGTAAACGATATTCACCTTCTTGCTGGCCTTGCTGTTTTCCTTGTTCAATGCCTTGTTCAATGCCTTGGTAAATACCCTCTTCAATACCTTTCT
>JBEPVU010000122.1:0-6451 GCA_041690855.1 Gammaproteobacteria bacterium
AGTTCCTGTGGTTGTTTTCGATACGGAATAAAAGCGTTCAGTATGTCTTCTGCTTTGCTCTTAACGAGAGGCTTAGAAAGGACTGCATTCATTCCTACTTCAAGGCATCGTTGTTTGTTTTCTGTGTCGACATGCGCGGTCAATGCAATAATAGGCACATGCGTATTTTTATTTAATTCGTACAAACGGATACGTTGCGTCACTTCATAACCATCAATATCTGGCAAGCCAATATCCATAAAGATTAAATCATAGGTATTTTCTTGCACTAGTTGTACCGCTGTTTTGCCATCAGGTGCGACATCTGTTCGACAAGCTAAATTAGATAGCATATTTTTTACGACCATCGAAGCTATAACTTGATCTTCCACAACTAAAATTCGGCTCTCAGCAGGGTTTGCTTCTTCATAGCTAATATTTTTGGCAATATGAATTTTTGGAATTGAATCATAAAGTTTATTACTGGTTATTGGTATTGTATTATCACTGCCAAATTCTTCGTCAAGTAATGTTTTTTTAAGCGGTAATATGCAGGTAAATTTAGTGCCAATCCCAATTTGGCTTTCTATATAAATTTCACCATCCAATTCATCTAAGAATTTCTTAACAATTGCCAACCCTAGTCCGGTGCCTTTATATATTCCCTCATAAGACGGTGTTAATCGTTTAAATTGCAAGAAAATTTCTTGTTGTTTTTCAAATTCAATACCTATGCCAGTGTCTTCTACAATTATTTTTATAATTAATTCTCGCTCCTTAATTTCGGATAATTGTGTGGTTAATTTTACTGATCCTGTATGAGTAAAATTCAGTGCGTTAGCAATTAATTCTAAAGCTATTCGGTGAATTCTTGAGGGATCGCCTATTATATAAGGTGGAATTTTTTCATCGTAGTTAAATACTAAATCAAGATGTTTTTGACGAGCTTTAGCTTGGTTAAGTTTGATAACATCATTAAAACGCTTTTTCAGATCAAATTTTTTGTTTAAAAGTGGAACTTCACCAGCGTTTATTTTGATAATTTCTAGAATTTCATTCAATAAATCAAGTAATGCATTGCTTGAGGCAGTTAAGTTATCCACATATTCTTTAATTTTTGGATCTTTAACTTCATCACCAATGATATTTGCAAAACCGGTGATGCCTATTAATGGCGTGCGTAGATCATGGCGCATGTTTTCCAAAAATTCTGTTTTAGCCTTATTTGCGGTTTCCGCTTTTTCTTTTGCTTCTTTTAGCGCTATCTCGGCTTGTTTTCTTTCAGTGATATCAGTAGAAATACCAACAACACCTATAATTTCTTTTTTGGTATTATAAAGAGGGACTTTACTAGAAATATAATATCGCGTTTTCCCATCAATCATAACGGGAGGTTCCTCAACATTAAATCGAGCTATGCCTGTATTCATTACCTCTATTTCAGCTTGTTTGAAAGCGTCACCTTGCCCTTCTGTCCAGTTTGCAAACTTAGTCATTTCGGCATAGGTTAAACCTATTAATTCTGAGCGTGATTTAAGCCCAAACATCCTAGCTAAATTATCATTTCCACCCAGTAGCACGCAGTCCCTATCTAACCAATAAACATTATTAGGCATGCAGGCAATTATGCTTTCATAGTAGTTATGCAACTCTTCAGCATATTCCATTGAAATCATTGAACGTTTTTTCATGATTTTTCCCTATATTGTTAAATACGCCAATTTTTTTCCTCTGCAAGGCATGTTAGCGCGACATTTTATAGTCATCAAGCATTAGAAAGTAATCTGTCCGGTAAAGTGGCCTTAGTAAGCTGTTTTGCATAATCTCTGAAAATCCCTGTTACCTGTTTAGTAACCTTTCGCGTGCGGATTAGCCTGCGTATAATCTTTAAATTGCGTTGCCCGTAAAACCTGCGTTTTAATACTGCCATCCGCGTAAAATTCAAAATAGCGAAACCCGGGCGGAATAATATCTAACGCAAATTTTTGTGTTTCAGGTTTAAATTGAATGCAGGTAGAAGGTGTGGTGTAAATGGGAACCTGTTTATACCAGCCTTCAAATTGCTGATGAATATGGCCGTTGATAATGCATTTCACTTGTGGGTATTGATCAATAAGCGCAAAAAAATCCAGCGGATTCTGCAAAAGCAGAGAATCCAGCCATCCACACTGAATAGGCACGGGCGGATGATGAAAACAGATCGCGGTATGATGTTGCGGATATTGTTGTAAACACTGTTTTAAAAATTCCAATTCACTTTTAGCCAGCAAACCTGGCACTTTTCCTGGGATTTGTGAATTGAGCAAAATAAACTGCCAGTTTTTTTTGATAATCGATTTATCGGTGTGTAGAGGGGATGCTGTCAGGCTGGTTGTCATTAAGTGGTAATTATCATGGTTGCCTGGAATCCAATACGCAGGCGTTTTGAAAGGCGCTATCTGCTGCGCCAGCCGTTGATAGGCAGCCAGAGATTCATCCTGTGCCAGGTCGCCTGTCAAAAGCAATAAATCTGCCTGCCAGGGTTGTTCGTCAAGTGCTTGCAGAACGGCGGCAAAGCTATCCTGCGTATTCAAACCAAGCAGGTGCTTGTTGGGATCGGCGTAAAGATGGGTATCGGTGATCTGTACAACACGGATGAAGTCCTGCATAGGGTGTCCTTTACCAGATAGTTGCTATGGGATATTGTCTTATTGCTTTGTCAGGCGTTAATAATGTTAAACCATGAGCGATTGCCTGGCATACCAGCATCCGATCAAAAGGATCTTTGTGATATTCAGGTAAGCGCAGCAATTGAGTAACGGCTTCTTCTTGCAGCGCCAGCATTTCAATCCGATGTAATTTGCGTTGCTCTACAATAAATTGCTCAGGGAAATCGGGTAATGGCAATCGGCCTAACTGATATTTGACCAGTATTTCCCACACTGAGATCGTGCTTAAATAAACTTCATTAGCAGGATCAGAAAATAAAGCGCTTACGGTATCCGATAATTCAGCGGCTTGCTCGATAATCCATAGAAACGTACAAGTATCCAGCAGTAATTTCATAGCTACTTGCCTGTAAAGCTGTCTATTATTTCTTCTGGTAACGGTTCAAAAAATGCGGGTGATACGTGAAAAACGCCTTTAGCAAGCCCTAATGGCCGCAAGCTTGCAGGCTGTGCTGGAATAGGCCGGATTTCGGCTATCGGTATATTACGCTTACAAATAACAATAACTTCCTCTTCCATAAGCCTAGTGAGATATTCGGAAAGGTGCGTCTTAGCATTGTGTATGTTAACTTTAATCATAGTTTGATTATACACTTAGTAATGGACTAAGTCAAATTGCCTATAAACAGGTCGGAAAATGACCAAATATGTACAAATTAATAATAAAAGGTTATAATAGTTTATGGCTTTATGAATAAGATAATGTATTAGCATCTATTTGCCTGGCTAACCAGGGTAAATAAGTAAGGGTTAGTAGCAATAGCTTATGTCAAGAGTAAATGAATAGAATTTGTGGGTATTTTAAGGTTTCTTTAAGGTTTCTTTGGTAAACTAAAAATTATAAAAGAGATCGGCTGTAAAAGGCTTTTTTTAATGATAGATAATATTTGGTTATATATATGACACCAGAAATAAGATTGTTTGTGAGTTGGCTAATCAATTTAATGCTTGAGGCTAATGCTGCTGAGCGGGCATTGATTTTTACTATTTTGACTGAAGATTTACAGTTATTACTAACTAATGATCCTTCAAAGCCAAATTTACTAACACAGTTAAAAGCATTTATTCAAACTGTAAGATATGAACAGACAAGTGCATACGTTAGAACTAAAAATGATTTTCTGAAATTAATCTGGCAAAAAATAGATGAGCTGAAAATTACAACAAGCCAACTCAATGAGAAGTTAGATGAAAGAAGAATAGCAGTTGGGTTACGTCCAAAAATAAATAGTTGTTTTGATTTGATTATAAAGTCAAATAAGATTGATACAATATTACGAGAAAAATTTAAAAATAAGTTTAAAGCCGGCTCTACGGATGAAGGAGCAATGTATTCTAAAGAATTGACGGAAATTTTAGAAGCGCTTACTGAATTTGAAGGAACAGAGAATCAAGAAAGCAAACAGAAAATTAAAAAAGAAATTGATGAAGTTTTATTAAATCCTGAAATTAAAATTTCTGATGTACAAGTGCCATCTTCTGTGAATTTGTTAAAATCCATTGGATGGCTATGGCAAAGAAATATGCTGACTCCTGGAGAACAGGAGATATTTGTAAACGATGTTTTAAATCTTAGCGATGGTTCAGAGATTCCTATTGAAATTAAACAATGGCTTGATGCTTATAAGGAAGCATATTATCGTTTTCAATTAATCTGGTGTGTTATTGGTGAAAATGAAGTTTTTTCATTAGATAAAACTTATGTAAAAGAAGCTTTTGCTGAATTAGAAGCTAAGCGACGTGAATTGTATTTTGCTATAGGCGAATCGACTAAGGGAAAAAGATTAGAATCATTAGGAAAAAATAATAGTGTATTTTTAACAGAAGCAGGGTTGACTAATAAAATGTACCAGGAATGTTTGAAGAGCACTCTTGGTATTTTTGATGCGGTGAATCAATATTATTATGATCAAGCAGGTGAGAATGACAATGAGGTGGTTAATGAAAAATTTAAGGATTATCTAAAAAAATTAGAATTAAATTCAGAATGTTTTGATTTTCCTACGAGGAAATCAACGCTTTTTGATAATGACTATGGACGTGATGGTACGATTCAATTTAAGTTGATAGCCAATGGTGCTGTTTTAGGCAAAATGCAGAATGGGTCAGAGACAGCGAAATCCAGCTCGTCTGCGTCTGTCGATCTTGGCCATTTTACTGAACATAATATAATAAAAACCATAGCATCACTGTTTTTAAATCAAGCAAGTGCTGCGGATTTTACAAATTTTATTTCAGAGGGAAAAAATGTCTGCGTTAAAGGCTTTAGCAATATTATACCGCTTCATGCCGATGCTCAAGTTGAATTTATAAAAATTGATGATAATAATTATATTCTTAAAGCTAGCTATACTGCGGCTACTTTTGGGAGCACGGATGGTGAATATTTTAAACAGCAAGGGATGAGTGAACCTGTTTATTGTATCGAATATCAAGTACCTATTAAATTGATTAATATTACTAAAGGAACAAACACTGTTCCACAAATTAAGGTTAAAAAAGATAACATAGCGGTAAAATTGGTAATCGCTTCTCCTGATAGAAAAATGAAATTAGAAGTAGGAGCAGAATATTCTTTTAATAAACAAGAAAAGGAATTTTTAAACAATATTAATATACAAACGGAATTAAATAAAAACCCTCAAGAAGCATATAAATTCTTAAAATCACAATTATCAAAAAAAAATGACTTTAAGGATATTTTAGTAAAAGGATTAAATTTTTATCCGGATAGAGAAGCTATTTTATTGGATAAAGAAATAAAAGAATTAAATAAAGCTTTAAATACTTTATTTGTTCAGCAAGATTCTGCTTATGCTCAGTTATATGGTAAACATCCTGGAACGCGCATTGCTTCATTAATTTTAAATAATAAGGATATACTGCATAAGCTTGAGGTCAGAGCTATAGTAGCCATTTCTTCTGAACATCCACAATTACTGCGAGAGTTATTACAAAAAACCTACTGGATAGGATTTAAAAGATATAAAGTGGCCGATAAATTTTCTGAGCAAGATGTTACTCATTTACTTTGTTCAAAGGTTAGTGAAGATGTTGCTGATATTATTTTTAAATCTTATCTTGATAAGATTACGCCTGATACATTAGCACACGTTATTTTGAATGGCAGCAATGAATTACATAATAGGGTGCTTTCTAATAGCAAGCTATTGGATAAGTTTTTTACTATCCAGCCAAGCGATATGGCAAAAATTATATCTAATCATTATGCTTTTTTTGTGCAGACTACAGTGATAAAGAAAACTTTTTTAGAGAAAAACGCAAAGAGCTATTTTTCAGCAGTACCGGGTTATGCCGCAGCAATAGATATTTTAAAATCGTTTAAACAATATGTGAAAAAAGGCGGCTTAGTTACGATGGCTGACACAGAAAATTTAAATAAAAAAATCAGTGAAATTAATTCAGAAACAGCTTGTATATTAGCTGGCATGTATAAAGACGATAAAGAAGCACGCAAAATTATTTCTTCAGACCCCACCTTATATAACATCATATTTAAATGGAAAGATTCATTTAAGATTTTATTTAATTGTGCTGATGATGCACAATTGCTTAAGAAATTAGCTGAATTAGAACAAAATGAACAAAATAAGGGTTATATTGATATGTTTTGTAAATACAATCCTGATTTTAGTAAAAAACTTTCAGATTTAGTACCAAGACTTGAAAAAATAGAGATGATTAAAGCAAATATTTCTGAAGAATTAAATGGCCTTATTAAAAGTAATGAATCTGTCTCTTAT
>JBEPVU010000123.1:0-6429 GCA_041690855.1 Gammaproteobacteria bacterium
ATTTTTGGTGTTGTCGACGGTGTTTTATACGGCACTGGCACCCAGATTATGGGCGCGATGTTCGGCGCTTTTAACTCGGGTGTGTTGACGCTGGGTTTTCTAATCATGTCTTACGTGTTTATGGTTTCAACGATTAATACAGCGCATGAAGGCGAAGTCATGGGGCGTAAATGGAGTTCAATCTGGATTCCGTTGCGTGTTGTCGCCAGTACAGCTTTAATTGTGCCTAAAGCCAGCGGCTATTCCATGATCCAGATTTTTATTATGGGCGTGGTGGTTTCCGGTGTCGCGGCCGCCGATAAAGTGATGGGCGCGGCGTTAGAATACATTGGCAACGGGGGCGTGCTGATACAATCTTCTCCACCGCCTGACAAAGCGACGGTAGGCCTTGCCGGTGTTTTACTGAAAAACCTTACCTGTATGGAAGGCGCTTCTAATGCTTTTGCGAATATCGCACTGGCCAACAATCAGCCGCCGCCCATGCCGTTTATACCGACGTTGCTGCCTTATCAAGTCAACAAAACTTTCTATATTGATTTTCCTTCAGCAGATATCACCTATAATAATCAAACATTGCAAGGGCTGTGTGGTTCAGCTTCCTGGACTACACCTATTAATGTGCCTAATCTTCCTGTAAACCCTAGTGCGAGTCCTTTTGCTTTGGCGCTGCAGCAAATGATTACCTCATTAGATCCTATGGCTAAACAACTGGCTGATTCGCTGGTACCGCCGTCTCCTTCTTCTGGCATACCGCCCATACCTGTCAGCAATATAGTGAGCAGTAATGCCATTACCTTAATATTGGGCGCTGCCACCTTCAAAGGAGTAATGCTGCCTTACTTTAATCAGCGTAATGATGAATATAAAAAAGGGGCATTAAAAGAACTTAAAAAAGCGGCCAGCCAGGGCTGGTTGGGTTTGGGGCCTATTTATTTTAATCTGGCGCAATTAAATAGTAACTACAGCGGTGATTTAAGTAAGTTACCCGTGACGGCAAGTTTTCAGAAAGGCAGCGCCAGCGGTCAAGGCTCGAATGTTGCGAGTGTATGGAATGGCTTGCTAAAGCCTTATAAAGCTAAACTGTTTTGTGAGCGTGGGCAGGACGGTGATTGTCTGGCTTCAAAATTAAGCGGGCCCAGCGCACCAGGAACGGCAGGAGCGCCGCCCAGCGGGTTGCTGACGAGTAATACCATTGATGATTATATCAATAATTCGTTTAATGCCGATCTGAAGGCGGGCGGACTTTATAAGCAGGGCGCGAGCAATGGTAATGTCAGCTCAGCCGGCGGCAGTCAGGGTGGCAGTATTGTTGCAAGCGTTATCCTGGGAGCAGTTGCTGGCCCGATTATTGGTATTGTCACTTCGATGTCGCAATTATTCGATGCTGAAAATGCAAACACCAATCCTATTATAGCGATATCCGGTCTGGGTTCCGGCTTGGTAGGGTTAGCGACAGCTTTATGGGTCATGGTGGGCGTTGCGCTTTTCGGAGTGACTACTGGCTTATCGGTTATTCCCTGCCTTAACCCAATATGGGCGGGGATCATGTCATTTCTGATATGGTTTGTGCCAACGTTTTCAGCGCTGCTGATCGGTATATTTGTTGTGGGTTCTGTGATGGCTTTTTATGTGCCATTAATCCCGTTTATTTTATTTACGTTTGCTGCCCTGGGATGGTTTGCATCCGTTTTGCAATGGATGCTGTCGGGGCCAATTATGGCGCTATTTATAGGGATACCCGAAGAGCATGATATTTTTGGTAAGTCTTATAAAGCCGTCCTAGGTTTATTCGGCGCTTTTTTAGGCCCGACTTTTATCGTGTTTGGTTTCTTTGGCGGCGCTGTGCTGTCTCATGTCGGTTTATGGCTGGTCAATAAAGGATTTGGCGCCGCCTGGGGTTGGGTAATCGCTAACAATTTTGGTTATTTAGGGGCATTCGGTTTAATCTGGGGCCTGCTGGCTGCCTTAATTATGTATGTGTCTATTGTAATGTCTGTGATTAACCAGAGTTTCGGTTTGATTCATGAGTTAGGGCCAACCGTGATGCGAATGTTTGATATTGGCTTTGACGGTAATCTTATCAAACCAGGGGAAGCGCTTCATGCAGTTAAAGGCGCTGTTGAAAGTGGCAGCCAACAGATTGGCGAAGGCGCTCAAGCAGGTATTAAACAAGGGGCTAAAGATAGAGGTAAGAATAGAACTGATAATAGTGATGTGACTTTAAGTAAAAAAACGGATCTACCAGGATCAGGATAACTTAAAAACATGGCAAACGAAAACAAGGAAACCGATTTACTCCAGCAGGCCTTGGCCGAGCTGGAGGCTGCCATCCGGCCATTGGAAAAAGAAGCAGATATCAATCCAACGTTTGACCTCACGCAGTTTTATTACTATCTGCACTTGATCTGGGCGGAATTCCATATTTATATTCTTGATCCGTTTGGCGGTGGAGAAGGCGCTGCCAGCGATACTGCAAAAATTATTCCTCTGGAGAATGGCCGTAAAATATTCGATTATGGCTTTGCGCTCAGCACGTCCGTAGGCGAGGATTATGGCAGTTATTGCCAGGGCAGGCTATATGAAGCCATTGAAGCGATGGTCGCTATGCTGGCTCAGCGGGGCGTAAAAAAAGTGAGCTTTATTGGCAATAGCGTTGCTATGCGAGTAGCTTGGATGGCCTGTGTTGATCAACAGATTGAAACAGCTAATTATGAACCCGGTTATGATGATATTGCCACGCGCAACCGTGTGCTGGCTTTAAAAGAAAAAGCCAGAAAACTCACGCAGGAGCTGCGGATTTAGGGTTGGTTTCAGCGGGAACGGTTGAATGTTTAATATCATGTATTCTTAATGCTGAGCTGGTTGTGGTCTTCTTCTATCTCCTGTTTCGGTGTTTCCTGGATTTTATCATGCAAATTATGCTTATGCTGCATAGTATCCTGTAGTTCTCGCAGCTCTGTGGCCTTTGTTCTAAAGTCTTGAAAAGTATCTCTTGCTTTTGTACCGTTTATATCAGTGAGATGACTGTTTGGATCAACAATGTCTTGATCGACCTTATTTTTGCCTGCATTTTCTAATAGATCAAGAACCTGATTAATATCTTCACGTTCTTGTTTAAAAAAGGATATAAAAGTCTCTTTAATACTAGGGTCAGTAAACCCGTCCTGGGCTTTAATAGAATCGGCAAGATTTTCAAGTTCTTTAATCTGGCCTTCCGCATGTTGGATTAGCTCATTATAATTGTCGACTAAAGTTTGTGCTGCTACTGGGTTGCTCCGTATCGCTATTGCCATTTTTGCTTGATTTATAGTTTGTTGGCCGCTTTTTATTTCTTCCTTAAGGCGAGCGATCTCATCTTGCTCATTTGGGGTGAGTGTTCCATGCCCAGGTGCTTCTAAGCTGTCAATCCGGTTTGTTTTGCTTGGAATGTCATAGTTGCATAATTGCAAACACTCTGACGCCAGTGCTTTATCAGTTGCTATAGGACTGACTTCAAGAATAGCTATTGTTTCTAGAATATCTATCTTTTCTGCTGCTTCTTGTAACAATCGTAATGCGCCATCAATACTAGGCATATAGAAGTTATTATCCTGACAGGCTGCCTGATGTTCTTTAAATGCTTTTAAGCATTTTTCAGAGTCGATGCTGCTACCAGCAAGCTTTTTCTGTGCAGCAATTTTCTGGCCTGCCTGAAATTTTTCAGGATTTAATGGATTACCCAGCTTGACTTTTACAAGATTATCCAAGGCATTTTCTATGGTTTTTGTAAGGTCTTTACCCAGGGCGAATTTGATTTTATCTACAACCTCCGTGCGATTGCTGCAATCTGAAAAATCAATATTATTAATAGCCCGGATATGTTTTTCTTCTAAATGATCAATAATAGGCGCTCCATCATCAGTCTGGATATCGCGCATAATAGTAGTCACAGCTGGATTACGGAATAATGCTTCGTAGCGCAATCGGAGTAGCATGTCCTCTTTTGATTTGTTTAAGCGGAAAGAATCCGCGAGGTCAGGGTGTATATTTTTCAAAGCTTCCGTGAAAGCACTCACGGTTTTCATTTTAAGCCAGTCTATCTTTTTTAATTGCTCACATTGATACGTAGTTAATATGCCTTTTTTTAAGCTTAACTCGCCGCCGGCAAACTTTTCTTTGAAGGGATCTGCCGAAGAGGTTAAAAACATATAAAGATTCGGTTGGCTGGTTTTGAATTGGCCATAAGCTTTTTCTGTAATATACTCGTAGTAAAATGCTCTATCTTCTTTATCTTCCCTGGGGTTATAGCCACTGCCAAACGTAATGTCATCTAATTCAAAACCTGTCTTCACTGCAGCACGAAAAGCCAGTTTATCGAGATTTTTCGTTCTTGAGAGTTCGCTGGTCATCTCGCCTGTGTATTGGCCTGTGTCGCTGACCGCACGTCTGCGTGAAGTAATGTGGATTTTATTATTGCCTGCTTCCCGAAAAGCTAGCATGCGATCAAATAGCATGTTCTCTTGGGTTTCTTTTTTACAGCCCTCTGGAAAATTAACGGTGATTTTACCATCAACGATATCGTATTTATTCTTGTATCTGTCAAAGCGATTATTAGAAGTAAATTTTTTGTCGCTATCCAAAACCATATTGCCGCTTATGCCTGCCTTGGAGGCATAATCCACCAATATGTCTCGTTCGATAGAAGCTTCATATTCCTTGATATGTAGATTCATTGCATTCCAGGCATCTTCCAATGTTGCCAGGCAAGCCATTTCCGCTTTGTATTGAGCATCTATCTTTTTTTGCAATTCTTCTTTGACATTTTTTTTCTCATCCGCCACTTTCTGGGGGTCGCTGTCCTCTAATTGAGGATACAGCTTCTTTATTTCATCATAGTGAGTGTCAAACCAGGTATTAAGGCTATCGGTTGTGTTTTTATGAAATGCGACCAGTTCTTTTTGAGTAGTTTGATACTTTTCTTTAAGCCAAGCAGCTTTTGCGTGAGGGCCAAAGCCAGCAGTGGTAAATTGCTGGTTAACCACGTCTTTTTCAAAGCGATTTAAAATCTCTTTGAAAGCTATGTTGTGTGGGTCTAACACCTGGGTTGTCAGTGAAGCGTCAAGTGTTTCTGCAGGTTGGCTTATACTGATATTTGTATTATTTTTCAGCTCAGTTAGGCTTTTAGCAGGTGTAATAGTACCTGTGGCGTCAGTAGTAGGTTTGGTGACAAGCTTATCAAAAAGAGCGGCGAAGTTTTTCTTTTCCGTTGTAAAGGTTTCGTTTGTATCGAATTTAATTTCAAGAGGCACATGGTACCGACTCGACCATTTCGTGGTGTCCGCATTCTGGAGTATATCGGGGCTAACGGTATTCCATCCATCAGCGTTTGGATCTTCTATAGGAGATAGGGGGGGGGTCTTAGGTGCCATAATGTTAAGCTCTCTTCAATAAATCAGGTCAATGTGCCTCCAGGCGCTGGACAGCTATAGTAGCTATCTTAGCAGCAGGAGCCAGAAAAACTGAAAGTTAACGGCTTTAATTCTACTTAAAGAACCGTTCTATAAACAATTATAGACTATAATGCTTAAGGAAACCTTAAGTTAAGTTGGTTATACTAAATAAATAAGAAATAATGATGAAACAAATTTTTTAACCCGTCACCTGAGAACAACAGGGGCGCTTATTTGAGAGGTGGTTGTTATGCCGTTGTATGATGATGTAATACTCAGACTAAAAGCAGAAGGACAGTATGAACTGGTGAGAATTTTAAGCCAGCCGAGTATAAAAGATACTCTATTGTATATATGGCAAGCAAACAAGTTTGGGGTACCAACGCCAACCCCTGAAAAACTTGCCACTGATCTTATTGATGGTTTGCTGGGGGTAAATCCTTGGACATCAATTGGGGTAAAGCAATTTATCAAAACTCATATTAGTGATTACACAAATCGGTTAGGCAAGAAGTTTAGTGAGGCTTATGGGGAAATTGGAAATATACTTACTTGTTTTGATAACGATAAAACCTTAGAAACTCCAGACGATGCCAATATTTTAAAAGGGTCTTTGGTTTTTGCGCGATGGTCTCGTCAACGTGGGGCTAAAGATTTATTTAGTTTTTTAGTAACAGATTCAGTAAGAGCAAAAATTGTTTATAAGACTATAGGAACAGCACAGGTTATCCCGTATTTAGCGAACTTTGAGGCATTTATAGATCCAGTGTTGGAAGCGTTAGCCAATGTTCCATCCTCAGTTAATGCGCAGTTTGCGGTTGAACGAATTCTGAAAGAAAAATTCCCGTCAGGAGAAGACGCTAAAAAAATATTTAAAATAGATGAAGCATCAGCGAAAGCGCTAATACTGGAAGCTCGTCGGCTCTGTTTTGCTAAAAAGCTAGGTCTTGGAGAAGCGCCCCTTTTTTGTAATCCGACCTCTTATAGCTGTCTCTTATAC